>JAEWYD010000034.1 GCA_023462275.1 Actinomycetes bacterium | reverse complement strand
CCGCCGCGCCCAGCACGCCCGGGTCCGCGTCGCCGGCCGCGGCCCGCGGCGCGTCCGGCGTCGGCCACGGCGCCCGGTGGACGGTGCCGGACCGCCACCACGACCAGACCTCCTCGGTCGCGTAGGGCAGCACGGGCGCGAGCAGTCGCAGCAGCGTGTCGAGCGCCAGCACGAGCGCCGCCCGGGCGGACTCCGTCTGCTCCGCCGTCCAGCCGTCCCCGCCGTAGGCGCGGTCCTTGACCAGCTCGACGTAGTCGTCGCAGAACGTCCAGAAGAACGTCTCGGTGACCTCGAGTGCGCGCGTGTGGTCGTAGCCCTCGAGCGCCGCGGTGGCGGCCTCGACGACGCCGGCCAGCGCGGCCAGCATCGACCGGTCGAGGGGCTCGGCGACCGCCTCGGCGCCCGGCAGGTCGTCGCCGGTGATGCCGAGCACGAACTTGCTGGCGTTGAGCACCTTGATCGCCAGGCGCCGGCCGATCTTCATCTGGCCGACCTCGAAGGCCGCGTCCGTGCCCAGGCGCGCCGAGGCGGCCCAGTACCGGACGGCGTCGGACCCGTGCTCCTCGAGCAGGCCCATGGGCGTGACGACGTTGCCCTTGGACTTGCTCATCTTCTTGCGGTCGGGGTCGAGGATCCAGCCGCTGATGGCGGCGTGCGCCCACGGCAGGGAGCCGAACTCCAGGTGCGAGCGCACCACGGTCGAGAACAGCCAGGTGCGGATGATGTCCTGGCCCTGCGGCCGCACGTCCATGGGGAACACGCGCGCGAACAGGTCGGCGTCCCGCTCCCAGCCGCCGGCGATCTGCGGCGTGAGCGACGACGTCGCCCACGTGTCCATGACGTCCGCCTCGCCGACGAACCCTCCCGGCACGCCGCGCTGCTCGGCGGTGTAGCCCGGCGGGACGTCGCTGCTCGGGTCGACGGGCAGGCTCGCCTCCGACGCCGCGATCGGGTGGTCGTGGTCCACCTCGCCGTCGGCGGTCACCGGGTACCAGAGCGGGATCGCGACGCCGAAGAACCGCTGGCGCGAGATCAGCCAGTCGCCGTTGAGGCCGTTGACCCAGTTGTCGTAGCGCACGCGCATGAAGTCGGGGTGGAACGCGAGCTCCTGCCCGCGGCCCAGCAGCTCGGCGCGCAGGTCGCGCTCGGCCCAGTCCCGGCCGCCGTTGCGGATGTACCACTGCCGCGACGTGACGATCTCGAGCGGCTTGTCGCCCTTCTCGAAGAAGTTCGTCATGCGCGACGTCGGGGTCGGCTCGCCGTCGAGGTCGCCGCTCGCGCGCAGCCCGTCGACGACGGCGGTGCGCGCCGAGTACGTCGTCTTGCCGGCGATCTCGGCGTAGACGGCGCGGCCGGCGTCGGTGGGGATCCACTCCGGCGTCTCGCGCAGCAGGCGGCCGTCCTTGGCGATGACGGACCGCGTGGGCAGCTGCAGCTCGCGCCACCACTGCACGTCGGTGAGGTCGCCGAAGGTGCAGCACATGGCGATGCCGGCGCCCTTGTCGGGCTCGGCGGCCGGGTGCGCGAGCACCGGCACCTCGATGTCGAACAGCGGCGCCCGCACGGTGGTGCCGAACAGGTGCTGGTACCGCTCGTCGTCGGGGTGCGCGATGAGCGCGACGATCGCGGGGATCAGCTCCGGGCGCGTCGTCTCGATGTGGATCGGCTGACCGTCGGCCTCGCCCCCCACGCGGTGGAACGCGACGCGGTGGAAGAAGCCCGGGTACTCCCGCGCCTCGAGCTCCGCCTGCGCGACAGCTGTCTGGAAGGTGACGTCCCAGAGGCCGGGCGCCTCCGCCTGGTAGGCCTCGCCCCGCGCGAGATTGCGCAGGAACGCGCGCTGCGCGACGGCGCGGGCGTTCGCGTCGATGGTCTGGTAGGTGTGCGACCAGTCGACCGAGAGGCCCAGGTAGCGCCACAGCGCCTCGAACTGCTTCTCGTCGTCCTCGCTGAGGCGCACGCACAGCTCGACGAAGTTGCGGCGCGAGATCGGCACCTGGTCTGAGAGCTTCGGGGCCTTGCCCGCTGGATCGTTGATGCCCTCGTGCGGGGGCGTGAAGTCCGGGTCGTACGGCAGCGACGGGTCGCACCGGACGCCGAAGTAGTTCTGGACGCGGCGCTCGGTGGGCAGGCCGTTGTCGTCCCAGCCCATCGGGTAGAAGACCTCGCGCCCGCGCATGCGCTGGAACCGGGCGAGGACGTCGGTGTGCGTGTAGCTGAAGACGTGCCCGACGTGCAGCGACCCGGAGACCGTCGGCGGCGGCGTGTCGATCGAGAAGACCTCCTCGCGCGGCCGCGTGCGGTCGAACGCGTAGGTGCCCTGCTCGCGCCAGGTGGCGCCCCACTTCGCCTCGAGCCCGTCGAGGCTGACCTTGTCCGGTACCGCTACGACGCCGGTCGCGGGCGTCGTCGGGATGCGGTCCGGTGTGGTCTCGTGGCTCATGGGCGCCGATTCTCCCAGACCGCGCGGCGTGCTGGTGCAGCCGGCCCGGTCCCGCTCGATCGGGTGAACCCTGGCGCCCGCGGGTCACCTCGGCCCCGGTCGGGCGTCCGGTTCGCTACGGTTTCGGCGACGAACCGAGGGGGACGGCATGACGGTCAGCGTCGACGACGAGGGTCTGCAGGGCTTGGTGCGCACTGCCGGCGCCGTCCGGGACGAGGCGGAGCGCGCGCGGGCCGCGCTGCCCGACGGCGGCTCCGCGCTCGGCTACGTGGCGACCGTGCACGCGGCCGTGCGGGAGCGCTGGTTCGACGGGCTCCGCGTCGCCGCCGCGGCGTCGGCGGAGCTCGGCGAGAAGGTCGAGGCGTGCCGCAGCCAGTACGCCGCCGTGGACGACGACGCGGCCGTGACCTTCACGGGTTTGGACCGATGAGCGCGGCCGACCTGGGCGGGGCGGCCGTCCGCGAGCTCTGGCGGCTGCTCGACGACGTCCAGGAGATGGGCTTCTCCCTCAACCCCCTGGACCTCGTCCACAACATCCAGGTGCTCGGCCGGCTCATCGAGCGGGCCTGGGAGATCGCCTCGGAGCCCCCGCCGGGTGACCCCGCCGCGCTCGACCGGGCGGCGTCCTCGTGGCGCCGTGTGGCCGACGGCGCGGGCTCGGCCGGGTACGACCTGGACCCTGGCCGCGTGACGGCGGTGTGGTCGGGGCCGGCGGGCGGCGCCTGCACGCTCACGTTCCAGCGCCTCGGTGCCCGCTTCGAGGACGCCGCATCGCTGGCCCGGCTCGCCGCCGCCGCTCTCGACGACGACGCCGAGGAGCTGACGCGCGCCCGTGCCAAGCACGACGAGGGCGGCGACCACCTGCGCGCCGCGGCGCGGCGCCTCGGGCCCTGCCCGCCGTGGGAGATCCCGGACATGATCGGGGACGTCGTCCGCGAGACCGGCGACGGCGTGCGCGCGTTCATCGAGTCGTACCGCATCGCTGAGGCGGCGGCGACCGCCTGCATCGAGACGTTGCACCGCGTGGCCGACGAGATGCCGTTCCCCGACGGCTCGGTGAGCGGCATGTCGGTGATGGAGGTGATGAACGTCGACTCGGCGGCACCGGGCCGACCGCCCCTGCTGGGGGACGTGCTCAGCCGCGCGCAGGACCGGTACGACGGTCTCGGCGAGGGTGCGCGCGAGATGGTCGACCAGATGCTCGCCGACGCGCCGTCGGCCGAGCACCGCGCCGGGATCCTGGCCGCGCTCGCGAGCGGCGCCTCCCTGGAGACGCTCGCGAACTTCGCCGATCGGATCGGCGGGCTGGACGCAGCCGCCCTCGCGACGGCCCTGGACCCCACGGAGGTCACGCTGATCCAGCAGTCCGACACGACCTGCGGGTCGGCGTCCCTGACAGTCGCTCGGATGCTCAACGACCCGGTGTACTCGCTGCGGATCCTGACCGGCTACGACGCGACGACGGGCGCGACCGTGGGCGCACCCGCGTACGACCTCGACGGCGACGAGCCCGTCCCGGGATCAGCGAGCTACCAGCAGGAGCTCGCCGACTACGAGCGGCGCTGCCGCTTCCACGAGGCGGAGCTCCAGGCCAAGCAGCGGACGAACGACGCCGCTGACGGGCAGGGCGGCCCGGCCGTGCCGTGGGTCGACGCGCTCGGGACGTCTCCCTGGGGAGCGGCGGAGGAGCTCAACGGGACCGCAGGAGGGAGCGGGTACTCGGTGGCGCTGGTGGACTCGGACTCGCCGGCGGACCGCCAGGAGGCCTACGACCGCCTCGAGCGGGCCGGCCGCGAGGGCCGCCCCGCCGTGGTCTACTCCGGCAACGACGTCTCGCCTCGCCACGTCGTCCTCGTGGTGGGCGCCGAGAACGGCAGCCTCAGGTTCTACGAGCCCGGCTCGGGCACCGTGCACACCGTCACCGAGGACGACTTCGTGTCGGGCGACGTGGACATGGGCGGCTGGGAGCGGCCGTGGGCGGTGGTCGCGCCGTGAGGCGTCGACCGCCGGCGCCCCGTGCCCGCCGTGCCCGCGGTGCCCGCGGTGTGGCGGCCGTGCTCGCCGTCCTGGCCCTGGTCGCCGGGTGCGTCGGCGGGCGGGGGACGCGCGACGCGAACGACGTCGACCGGGCGCGCGGCGACGCGCTCGTCGCCGATCCGTGGCTCGGCGCCTCCGCGGTCGTCCTGACCCGGTACGCCGGCAGCACGAACGACCGCTACCTACCGACATCGGCGACGGTCTACCGGGACGTGCCGGACGACGCGTTCGAGCAGGCGCTCCGCGACGAGACCGCGCGGGCGCGGGAGGCCGGATGGCGGCCGTTCTACGCCCAGTGCGACGGCGTCCAGGACGGTCCGCCGTACGTGCACAGCGGCATCGCCGTCGTGCTGCTCCGCGAGCTGCCGGACGGCTCGCTCGCCCAGGCGGCCATGACCAGGGGCCCCGAGGGCTTCACGATCGACGCCACGGCGGCGAACCACGACGTCGCGCAGCCGCCTCCCCCGTCGGAGGTCGACGTCGAGACCATCGCGTGCCTCTCGCCCGACGGCACCGGGCCCGACCACGTGGGCGAGCCCGTCGACCTGACGAGCGACTGGTGACGCCGTCCCGCCTGCGGGGGCGTGATCCCCGGTCCCGCGCCGGCCGCACCGGCCGCGCGGGCCTGGTGCCGCTCGCCGTCCTGGTGGTCGCCCTGACGGCGGGCTGCCCGGCGACCGGCTCCCCGCTGAAGGAGCCGAACGACGTCGACGAGGCGCGCGCGCAGGAGCTGCTCGACGACCCGTGGGTCGCCGCCACCGACGGGACGCTCACGTCCTTCCAGCGGGGGACGAACAACCTGTACAGCCCGTCGAGGGCCTTCGCGGATCGTGGCCTGCAGGGCACGGCCGAGGTGACGATCCTCGCGGAGGTCGCCGCGGCACGCCGCGCCGGCTGGTCACCCTTCTACGCGCAGTGCCCGGACGCCGTGGTGAGGGACTTCCTCCGGCCGACCGAGGGCCATCTGATGGTGCTGCTGGACCGCGAGATGGCCGACGGCGCGCTCGCGCTCGCGAGCGTGCTGATCAACGGCGAGGACGTCTACGTCCGCGCGAGCGCGCCCAACCATGCCGCGCCCGGCATGGAGCCGCCGGCCGAGATCGACCCCCTCGATCTCTCCTGCCTCTCGCCCGAGGGCCGGGGCGTGCCGTCCGTCGGAGAGGCCCTCGACATCGCCCGGGCGTCCTGAGCGGACCGCGCTCGCCCGGCCGTGCGAGGTCTCACGCCGCCGGCGCGCGTCCTCTTCCCCTGAGGAGCCGCTGAGAAACACCCTGACGTCCGCACCCCGAGGCCCTAGCGTGCGGGTGTCGGTGCAGGTCAGCGGCAGGTCGGTCAGGGTTCGACCCTGACCGGTACGTCTTTCGGTCGACCATGATCCCTGAGCGGCTCATCCGGGTGGATGACCGCCTCTCAGGGTGGTTTCCGGGGGGCTCCCCGATCCGTTCCGCTTGTCCCGATCGAGAGGATCGTCACGGCGACGACGGCGTGGCCAGCTCACCACCATCAACGGAAGGAACTCCCGTGCGTCCTGTGACCGTGTACCCCCGAGGCGAAGGGGCGATCGCTTCCGCCCGCGGACTGGTCAAGGTCTACGGCTCCGGTGAGACGGCAGTCCGGGCCCTCGACGGCGTCGACGTCGACTTCGCCCGCGGCGAGCTCACCGCGATCATGGGGCCTTCGGGCTCCGGCAAGTCGACCCTCATGCACTGCATGGCGGGCCTCGACACGCTCACCGACGGCTCCGTCGTCGTGGACGGCGAGGACCTGAGCCGCATGAACCAGCGCGCCCTCACGAAGCTGCGGCGCGACCGCCTGGGCTTCGTGTTCCAGGCGTTCAACCTGATCCCCACCCTGACGGCGGAGGAGAACATCACCCTCCCGCTCGACATCGCGCGCCGCCCCGTGGACCGCGCCTGGTTCGACCTCGTCGTCGAGGCAGTCGGCCTCAAGGACCGCCTCGGGCACCGGCCGAGCGAACTGTCGGGCGGCCAGCAGCAGCGCGTGGCCTGCGCCCGCCCTCGTGTCCCGCCCGTCCGTCGTCTTTGCGGACGAGCCCACCGGCAACCTCGACTCGCGTTCGTCCGGCGAGGTGCTCGGCTTCCTGCGCGACTCGGTCGACCAGCTCGGTCAGGCCGTCGTCATGGTGACCCACGACGCGCACGCCGCCTCGTACGCGCACCGCGTGCTGTTCCTCGCGGACGGCCGGCTCGTCGGCGAGATCGTGGACCCGAGCGCCGCCGAGGTGCTCGACGCGCTCCGGGACCTCGGCGCCAAGGGCCGTGACCGCTCGCAGTCCCTCGTCGGCGCGGCCGACGCCCCCGTCGGCGGCCTGCGGTGACGCGGGTCGCCCTGCGGGGGATCCGCAGCCACCTGGGCAGGTTCCTGCTGTCCATCCTCGCCGTGCTGCTCGGTGTGGCGTTCGTCGCCGGTACCTACTCGCTGCGCGCGATGATGGCCAACACCTTCAACGACATCGTCGAGGCGGGGACGAACGGCGACGCGTACGTGCGCGGCGTCGAGACCGGCAGCTCGTCCGGCGACATGGGCGCGACGATGTACGCGCCCCTCCCGATCGCGCTCGAGGACGACATCGCGGCTGTCGACGGCGTCGACGGCGTGGTGCCGGACGTCGAGGGGAACATCGTCCTTGTCGGCAAGGACGGCACCGCGGTCATGAGCAGCGGCCCGCCGAGCTTCGGCCTGGGCATGCACCCCGACGAGCGGGGCGTCGAGATCGTTCAGGGCCGCATGGCGCAGGGCCCGGGCGAGATCGTCCTCGAGACGTCCGCCCTCGAGCGCTCCGGCCTCGCGGTCGGCGACTCCACGACCGTCGTCATCGCGGGCGAGATCCGCGACGTGACAGTCGTCGGCGAGGTCGGCTTCGAAGCCAGCATGGCGGGCGCGATCATGGTCGGCCTCGACATGGACACCGCGATCCAGGCGTACGCGCCGGACGGCACGACGACGCAGTTCACCGTCTACGCGGACGACGGCGTCAGCCAGTCCGAGGTGGTGCACCGCGTCCAGGACGCCCTGGCGGGCAACGCCTCCGCGAGCCAGGCGGACGTCATCACGGGCTCCCAGGCGCAGGACGACAACCGGGAGCAGTGGGAGTCCGCGCTGGGCTTCATCTCGACGTTCCTGCTGGTCTTCGCCGCGATCGCGCTCTTCGTCGGCACGTTCATCATCAGCAACACGTTCCAGATGGTCGTCCGGCAGCGGCAGCGCGAGTTCGCGATGCTGCGTGCGGTCGGCGCCTCGCCCACCCAGGTGTTCGCCTCCGTGCTCGGGCAGGCGGCGGCGGTCGGCGTCATCGGCTCGGTGTTCGGCGTGGGCGCGGGGCTCGGCCTCGTGACGATCCTGCGCAACGTGTTCGCCGGGATGGGCATGGAGATGTCGGGCGACATCCCCATCGACGGGTTCACCATCGCGGTGTCGCTCATCACGGGCACGGTCGTCAGCCTGGTCGCCGCGCTCGTCCCGGCCCGCCGGGCGGCGCTCACCGCGCCGGTGGAGGCCATGCGTGACGAGGTCGCGACCAAGGACAAGAAGTCGCGCTGGCGGACGGCGTTCGGGGCGCTCTTCCTCGTGTCGGGCATCGCCGCGGTGGCCACGGCCGCCGTGCAGGTGCCGGACAACGCGGGCTCGCTGCTCGGCCTCGGTTCGGTGCTCGTGCTCGTCGCGGTGCTCATGCTTGCGCCGGTCATGGTTCCGACGGCGCTGGGCATCATCGCGGCGCCGGTGGTCCGGCTCGGCAAGCCGCTGGGCGGGCTTGCGCGCGGCAACGTCGTCCGCCACCCGAAGCGCACGGCCAGCACGGCGGGCGCCCTGATGATCGGCATGGCGCTCGTCGGCGCCGCCTCCGTCCTGGCGGCCTCCGCCCAGGCCTCGGTGCGCGACGTCGTCGACAACCAGAGCAAGGTCGACCTGCTGCTGCAGTCGGCCACCTGGGACGTGCCGAGCGAGCTCGTCAAGGACGTGGCGGGGGTCGACGGCGTCGACCGCGTGGACGCCCTGCGCGTCTCGACCACGACGAAGGTCGACGGCAACCCCGTCGCCGTCATCGGGGTGCCGGAGGGCTTCTTCCAGCAGACGCTCGAGGTGCCCGAGGACAGTGGCCACACCGCCGACCTCGCCCCGGGTCACGCCGTCGTGCAGCTGTCCGACGCCGAGGCCAAGGGCTGGCAGGTGGGTGACACGATCACGGTCGCCGGGGAGGCCGGCGAGGTGCCGGTGACGATCGCGGCGGTCATCGACTCCGGGATCCTGGGCATGCCGGTGGTGCTGGAGGAGTCCGACTTCGCGACGGCCGTGCGGCCGCAGGACACCGTGATCGACACCGTCTTCATCAAGGCGGCGCCGGGCGCTGACCTGGCCACCGTACGTGCCGACATCACGGCGCTGGCCAAGCCGTACGTCGTGGTCTCCGTGATGGACGGCGAGGAGTTCGGCGACGCGATGGCCGACCAGGTGAACCAGATGCTGGTGATCCTGTACGCCCTGCTCGGCCTGTCGATCGTGATCGCGGTGCTCGGCATCGTGAACACCCTCGCACTGTCCATCTCGGAGCGGACGCGGGAGATCGGCCTGCTGCGCGCCGTTGGCCTCGGCCGCCTGCAGCTGGCGACCACGGTGACCATCGAGTCCGTGCTGACGGCGGTGTTCGGCACCGTGCTCGGCATCGGGGTCGGCGCCGGGCTCGCCGCGGTGATGCCGACCGTGTTCGCGGACGAGGGCCTGTCGCGCCTCGTCATCCCGTGGGGCCCCCTGGGGACCCTGCTCGGCCTCGCTGTGGTGGTCGGGGCCGTGGCCGCGGTGTGGCCCGCAGTGCGGGCGGCCCGCATGGACGTCCTCGAGGCCATCGCCTACGAGTGAGTCCCGTGAGGGGCGCCGACCGGTGGGAGGGACCGGGCGGCGCCCCTCACGCATGCCCGAAGCCGGGTGGCCCGGGCCTGCGTCGTCTCGCGGGTGGTCGGCGTCGGGCGCTCGGGCACGTGCGTGGGCCCGGCCGGACGGGGCTGAGTTGCTGGAATTGCTTTCCGCGGAAAGGAGTTCCAGCAACGGGAGGTCGCCTCCGCGCGGAGCCGCGAGGCGTCCCTTGACCTGGAGCGCGCTCGAACGAGCAAACTCCCGGGAGCTGCCGGCCGACGTCGGACGCCTGGCGGACGACGTCAGTGGCGACGCGTAGGGTCGGGGTATCGACCAGGGCCGATGGAGGGCATGGATGGCTGGGCTGACGATCGGTTACGCGGCGGCGCTGGAGCAGTTCGCGCCCGGCGAGGTGCTGGACCTGGCGGTGGAGGCCGAGGCGCACGGGTTCTCCGGCGTGATGGCGGCGGACCACTTCCAGCCGTGGGTGCCCGCGCAGGGGCAGGCGTCGTTCGTGTGGAACGTGCTCACGGCGCTGGGCGAGCGGACGCGCGGCGACATCGGCCCGGGCGTGACGGCGCCGACGTTCCGCTGGCACCCGGCGATGGTGGCGCAGGCCTCGGCCACGCTGGCCGCGATGTACCCGGGGCGGCACTGGCTGGGCCTCGGCTCGGGCGAGGCGCTCAACGAGCACATCCTCGGCACGTACTGGCCGGAGGCGCCCGAGCGCATCAACCGGATGTTCGAGGCGATCGACATCATCAGCAAGCTGTTCCAGGGCTCCCTCGCGGGCAAGGACGTCAAGCACTCCGGCACGTACTACAAGCTCGAGTCGACGCGCCTGTGGACGATGCCGGAGGTTCCGCCGGAGATCCTGGTCGCGACCGCGGGGCCGGTGACGGCGAAGCGCGCCGGCCGGCACGCGGACGGCCTCATCACCGTGGGCGCGCCGCTGGAGAAGATCTCGGGCCTGTTCGCCAAGTTCGACGAGGGCGCGCGTGAGGCGGGCCGCGACCCGTCGACCATGCCGCGCGTCCTGCAGGTGCACCTGTCGTGGGCGCCGACCGACGAGGAGGCGCTGGCCAACGCGATGGACCAGTGGCCGAACGGCGGCATGAAGTTCCCCAAGGGCGACATCCGCTCGCCGCACGACTTCGAGCAGATGGCGCGCCTGGTGCGGCCCGAGGACTTCGAGGGCCGCATGGTCATCTCGTCCGACCCGGACGTGCACCGCGCCGAGCTGCAGCGCTACGTGGACCTGGGCTTCGACCGCGTCTACCTGCACAACGTGGGCCGCAACCAGCGGGAGTGGATCGAGGTCTTCGGCCGCGAGGTGCTGCCGAAGCTGCACCGGTGACCGGCTCGGCATCTCGGCCCCCGGCGGACCGGCTGGAGGTCTGGGCGCCGGACGGCGTCCCGGAGGTGCGGCCGGGCGACGACCTGGCCGCGCTGGTGGGGGACGCGCTCGCGGGCGCCGGGGGAGTGGCGGACGGCGACGTCGTCGTCGTCACCTCGAAGATCGTGTCGAAGGCCGAGGGGCGCGTGGTGCGCGCGGCCGACCGCGAGGACGCGATCACGGCGGAGACGGTGCGCGTGGTGGCGACGCGGGTGCGGCCCGACGGCGGTGCGCCGCTGCGGATCGTGGAGAACCGGCTGGGGCTGGTGATGGCCGCGGCGGGGGTCGACGCCTCCAACACTCCCGAGGGCACCGTGCTGCTGCTGCCGGAGGATCCGGACGCCTCGGCACGGGGGATCCGCGCGGCGCTCGCGGAGCGGTTCGGGGTGCGGCTGGCGGTCGTCGTGACCGACACCGCGGGGCGGCCGTGGCGCGACGGGCTCGTGGACCTCGCGATCGGTGCCGCGGGGCTGGCGGTGGTAGACGACCTGCGCGGTGGGGTGGACGCGCACGGCCGCGAGCTGTCGGCGACGGTGACGGCCGTCGCTGACGAGATCGCCTCGGCCGCGGAGCTCGTGCGCGGCAAGGCCGCGGGACGGCCGGTCGCGGTGGTCCGCGGCCTGTCCCGCTACGTCACCGACGACGACGGCCCGGGCGCGCGCACGCTGGTGCGGCCCTCGGAGATGGACATGTTCCGCGAGGGCTCGGCTGAGGCCTACGCCCGCGGGCTCTCGGACGCCGGTCACGGACAGCTGGACCGCTGAGGGGCACGACGTTGGTCGGCTCGCCGACCCAGGTTCCGCCCGGCGGTCCGTTCTCCGGGCGTCAAGGGCAGCGGCGGGACCGCGGCGCGTACCCAACGTTGGGGTTGCGGGGGCGGGTCCGTCGGGGTGCACTCGGAGCAGGCCGGGGATGGACGGTTCTGACACGGGTGTCCGTTTCGCTTCGCAGCGTCCACGTCCGGGCTACGCCCGACGGGCCCGTGGAAGGAGACGACCGTGCCGCTCACCGTGCCGAACCGCACCGCCCTCGCACACGACATCGCGCTCGACCGGGACCGGCTGCGGCGTCGGCGGTTCTACCGGCTGGCCGCCGTCGTTCTGGGCCTCGAGGCCTACGCGATCGTGATGGCCCTGCAGGGCGCCTCGCCGCTGCCGACGCTCCCGACGGTCGACCCCCTGATCCTCGTGCCGGTCCTGTTCTTCGCCGCCCTGCTCGCGATCATGATCGGCGGGCAGGTGCTGAGCGGCCGGTCGCCGCACCTGACGTACCGCCCCGAGCAGGTGGACGTGACGCTCGACGACGTCATCGGCATCGAGCCCGTCAAGGAGGACGTGCGCCGGTCCATCGAGCTGTTCCAGATGCACCGCCGCTTCGCCGACCGCACCGGCGGAGCGGCCCGCCGCGGCCTCCTCTTCGAGGGCCTGCCCGGCACGGGCAAGACGATGACTGCCAAGGCCATGGCCGCCGAGGCGGGCGTCCCGTTCCTCTTCGTCTCCGCCACCTCGTTCCAGTCGATGTACTACGGCGCGACGGCGCGCAAGATCCGCGCGTACTTCGCGGCACTGCGCAAGGCCGCCCGCGCGGAGGGCGGCGCCATCGGCTTCATCGAGGAGATCGACGCCATCGCCCTGCGGCGCGGCGGGATGCTCGGCGTCGGCGGGCTTTCGGGCGCCGTCGTCGGGCACGCCGGGCCGGCCGGCATCGGGACGGGCCTCCAGCGCAACGCGATGATCAGCGAGGGGACCGGCGGCGTCGTCAACGAGCTGCTCGTCCAGATGCAGTCGTTCGACACCCCGAGTCGCGGCGCCCAGCTCGTGAACCGCCTGGTCGCGGCCGTGAACCTCTTCCTCCCTGCCGATCGGCAGCTCCAGCAGATCCGGCCCGTGCGGGCACCGATCCTGCTCATCGCCGCTACCAACCGGGCGGACTCCCTCGACCCGGCGCTGCTGCGGCCCGGCCGGTTCGACCGCAGGCTCACCTTCCCGACGCCGGACGTCCACGGCCGCCGGGCGCTCGTCGACCACTTCCTGCGCACCCGCCTGCACGAGGCCGAGCTGGACCGCCCGGAGGCGCGCGACCGCGTCGCCGCCGCCACCATCGGCTGGACCCCGGTGATGATCGAGCACCTCTTCGACGAGGCGCTCGTCAACGCCATGCGGCGCGGCGGGGAGGCGATGACGTTCGCCGACGTCGAGCACGCCCGCATCACCGAGATGGTCGGCATCGGGCAGCCCGTCGCCTACACCCGCGGAGAGCAGGAGCTCATCGCCACGCACGAGGCTGGGCACGCCGTCGTCGCCTGGCTCGTCGCGCCCAACCGGACCCTGGAGATCCTGACGATCGTCAAGCGCGGGGACGCCCTCGGTCTCCTCGCGCACACGGAGGTCGACGAGGTCTTCACCTCCACGTCCTCGGACCTGCGGGCCCTCGTCGACATCGCCATGGGCGGCCTGGTCGCCGAGGAGGTCTTCTTCGGCGACACCACGACCGGCCCCGCCAGCGACCTCGCCAACGCCACGCGCATCGCCGCCCAGATGGTCGGCGCGGCCGGCATGACGGGGTCGCTCGTGTCCTTCCTGGCCACCGGCAAGGACCTCGTGCCCGCCGTCCTCGCCGACGCGACGGCGCGCGAGCAGGTGGAGCAGCTGCTCGACGACGCCCGCTCGCGGGCCCGCATCCTCATCAGCAAGAACCGGCACCTCGTCGAGGCGCTGCGCGACGCGCTCCTCGAGCGCCACGAGCTCATCGGCGACCAGATCGCCGAGGTGCTCGTCGCCGCGGGGGCCGCCGAGCGCGGGCAGGGTCGCGGCGAGGGGCGCGGGCAGACGCCGGCGAGCAGCGCCGCGTGACGCCGGTCAGGAGAAGGTGAGCACCGGGCGGCCCGTCACCGGGTGGCTCAGCAGGTGGCACCGGACCCGATAGACGGGCTCGAGCACCTCGGGCCGCAGCACGTCCTCGACCGGCCCCTCCGCCACCACCCGCCCCGCGTCGAGCAGCACCACGTGGTCGCACGCCGCGGCCGCCAGGTTGAGATCGTGCAGGGCCGCCACCACCGTGACGCCGCGGTCCGTCAGCCGCCCCACCAGGTCCAGCAGCTCCAGCCGGGCGTGCACGTCGAGGTGGTTCGTCGGCTCGTCGAGCAGCAGCAGGCTCGGGTCCTGCGCCAGCGCTCGCGCCAGGTGCGCGCGCTGCCGCTCGCCGCCCGAGAGCGTCGCCAGCGACCGGTCTGCGATCGACTCCACGCCCGCCTCGGTGATCGCCGCGGCGACGGCCGCGTCGTCGTCCGCCGCGGCACCGCCCCACCGCGACGCGTGCGGCGTCCGGCCGATGAGGACCGCCTCGGCCACCGTCAGCGGCACCGACGACGTCGCCTCCTGCTCCACCAGCGCCACCCGGCGAGCGCGCTCCCGGCGGTGCATGGCCCGCAGGTCCGCGCCGTCGAGGCTGACGGCGCCGTCGTCCGGCTCCAGCACGCCCGCCACCGCCCGCAGGAGGCTCGACTTGCCCGCGCCGTTCGGCCCCAGCAGCCCCGTGAGCCGGCTGCCGGGGGCCGACGCCGTCGCGCCGTCCAGGATCGCCCGGCCGTCCACCGACCAGCGCACGTCGGACACCCGCAGGCTCATGCGACGTCGCCCGCCGCGCTGCGACGCCGCCAGAGCAGCAGCGCGAAGACGGGCGCCCCGAGGAACGCCGTCACGATGCCCACCGGCAGCTCGCGCGGCGCGAACACCGTGCGCGCCGCCGTGTCCGCCCACACGAGGAACGTCGCGCCCGTCAGCGCGGACAGCGGCAGCAGCCGCCGGTGCGAGGAGCCGACCAGCAACCGCACGCCGTGGGGCAGGATCAGGCCCACGAACCCGATCGAGCCGCTCACCGACACCAGTGCGCCCGTGAGCAGCGCGACCACCGTCAGCAGCACCCAGCGGGTGCGCTGCACGTGGATGCCGAGCGCCGCGGCGGCCGTGTCCCCGAACGCGAACGCGTCGAGCGTCCGGCCCTGCGTGGCCAGCGCCGTGCCGAGCAGCAGCACCGCGCCGACGGCGATCCCCACGGCCGGCCACCGGGCGCCCGCGAGGGAGCCCATGAGCCAGGACAGGATGTCGCGGTAGGAGTCGGCCGTGGCCGACCAGAAGATCACGAACGACGTCGCCGCCGAGCACAGCTGTGCGACGGCGAGCCCAGCCAGCACCATCCGGGCCGGCGTGATGCGCCCCAGCGACCCGGCGAGGCTCAGCGCCGCCACCATCGCCAGCACCGCCCCGGCGAACGCCGCCACCGGCAGCAGCACGCCGACGCCCAGCACCAGCACCCCCACGGCGCCCAGCGACGCCCCGGACGACAGCCCCAGCAGGTACGGGTCGGCCAGCGGGTTGCGCGTGAGCGCCTGCATGACGACGCCGGCCACGGCCAGCCCGGCACCCACGGCGGCGGCCGTCAGGACGCGCGGCAGGCGCAGGTCCCACACGATGCCGTCGCGCAGGCGGCCGAGCGCCGGGTCCGGGTCCGCCGAGCCGAGCGAGCCGAGGTGGTCGGCGATGGAGCGCCACACGTCGCCCGGAGCGAGGTGGGCGGGCCCGATCGCCACCGCGACCGTCACCGACGCGAGCAGCGCGAGGGCCGCCACGGTCACCCACAGGCCGGTCCGGCGTCGGGTACCCGGGCGCGCCCCGACCGCCGTCACGCGAGGCGTGGCCGGCCGGGCGACCGTGGGGGGGTCGGTCATCTGCTCGGGCGCCCCCTCACAGGTCCAACGCCGCGAGCTGCTGGGCGAGGTCGACGGTGGCCGGCACGTTGCGCACGCCGCCCTCGGTCGCCGCGAACGGCACCACCAGGTAGCGCTGGTTGCGCACGGCTGTGAGGTTCGCCGTCGCGGGGTTGGCCGCCAGCAGCTCCTTCTTCGACTCGGCCGTGTTCCACGTCGCGTCCACCAGGACGATCACGTCCGGGTCGTCGGCCGTGATCTGTTCCATCGAGAGCGAGGTCCACGTGTCGTGCACGCCAGCCGCGACGTTCGTCAGGCCGAGGGCGTCCATCATCATCTGCGGTGCGCCGATGCCCGCCCCCACGTACGGGACGTCGCTGCCGGAGGAGTACCAGAGCGCCGTCAGGCCCCGGTCGTCCGGCACGACGGCGTCGAGCGCCGCCTGCTGCTCGGCCACGAGGTCCGCCGCCGCGTCCGGCACGCCGAGGATCGCGCCGACCTCCCGGATCTCGTCGAAGACGTCGTCGAACGTCAGCGGGTCCGGCTGGTAGCCGGGCTCCTTGCACGCGGCCGGGGCCACGTAGGTCGCCACCCCGAGGTCCGCGAGCGTCGCCCGGTCGCCCGCGCCGTCGGCCGCGAGGTTCGACTCCCAGCCCGCGTAGACGAGGTCCGGCTCGGCCTCGAGCACCACCTCGGCCGAGGGCACCTTGTCGGAGAGCGCGGGCAGGTCGGCGGCTTGGTCGGCCCACTCCGCGGGCACCGGGCCGTCGGGGAACCCGGTGCCGACGATCCGGTCGCCGACGCCGAGCGCGAGCAGCATCTCCGTGGTGCTCGACTTGATGGTGACGACGCGCTGCGGCGGCGCGTCGATGGTCACCGTGACGCCGCAGTTGTCGACGATGAGCGGGAAGCCCGCGGGCGAGGCGCTCGCGCTCGGCGCGTCGGCGGTGCTGGTCGCCGGCCCGCTCGCTCCCGCGGCGCCGCCCGCACAGCCGGCGAGGGCGGCGACGGACGCCAGGAGGGCGAGGGCGGGAACAGCACGGCGGAAGGACATGGGGGCTCCAGGCGTCAGGTGGGCGAGCGAGCGCGAGGCGCGGCGGCGCGCCATCGGTCGGACCAGCTGCCGACCACCGGGTCACGGCCCACGGACCAGGCCGGACGCCGGGCATGAGGAGCCCGGGACCCGTGGGAGAGCCTAGTTCGGCTCGGCGGGTGCGTCAGGCCGACGGCGGCGCGGGCGGGGCCGGGGGCGCCGGGGGAGCGGGCTGCACCGGGTAGGTGGCCGGGGCGGGCGGCAGCGGCGTCGCGGCGGCCCGGGCCATCGCCGCGCTCTGCGGGGTGGCGCCCGGCTCGCCCTCGGGGATCGGCAGGGCGACGACGGCCGTCCCGTACGCGCAGATCTCGCTGAACGACTGGGCGATCGACTCGCTGTCGAACCGCATGCCGACGATGGCGTTCGCACCGCGTCGCGCGGCGTCCTCCACCATGCGCGCCATCACCTGCTGCCGGCTCTCGATGACGAGCTGGGTGTACTCCGGCACCTCGCCGCCACCGAGCGCGCGGAAGCCCGCCGTGAAGTTCGCGCCGATGTTCGCCGACCGCACGGTCATGCCCATGACCTCGCCGATCACGGCGTCGATGCGGTAGCCGGGGATGTCGTTCGTCGTCACCACGATCATGCGGTCATCCTCGCAGCCTGGTCGGCGCGCGCGGGGCAGCGATGCGGGGGCGTGCGTCCGGGGCGCCTACGCTGGCGGAGTCGGGCGGTCGACCCGGCGGAGGCGAGGAGGAGCGGTGCAGCTGCGTGCGGTCGTGACGGGTGCGTCGTCGGGCATCGGGGCGGCGACCGTCGCCGCGCTGACGGCGGCGGGATGGGACGTGGTCGCGGTCGCGCGCCGCGTGGACCGGCTCGCCGAGGTCGCCGAGCGCACCGGGGCGCACCCGGTCGTGGCGGACGTGACGTCCGACGACGACGTGGCCCGCGTGGCCGCCGAGGCCCGGGCGCGCGGGCCCGTGCACGCCCTCGTCAACAACGCCGGCGGGGCGCTCGGCGTCGACCCGGTCGCGACCGGCTCCGTCGCGGACTGGCAGCGGATGTACGAGGTCAACGTGCTCGGCACGCTGCGGATGACGCAGGCCCTCCTGCCGGACCTGCGGGCCTCCGGCCGGGGCGACGTCGTCGTCCTCACCTCCACCGCCGCGCACGACACGTACCCCGGCGGCGGCGGCTACGTGGCCGCCAAGCACGCCGAGCGGGTCATCGCGAACACCCTCCGGCTGGAGCTGGTCGGCGAGCCGGTGCGGGTCATCGAGATCGCGCCCGGCATGGTGCGCACCGACGAGTTCTCGCTGGTGCGGTTCAGCGGCGACCAGGCGCGCGCGGACGCCGTGTACGCGGGCGTCGCGGAGCCCCTGGTGGCCGAGGACGTCGCCGACGCCATCACCTGGTGCCTCACACGGCCGCACCACGTGAACATCGACTCCCTCGTCATCCGCCCGCGGGCGCAGGCGAGCAACACGGTCGTCGCGCGGGACGTCTGAGGGGTCCCGGACTCAGGCCGGGGGAGCGAGGCACACGCGGTTGCGGCCCGCCGTCTTCGCCTCGTAGAGAGCGGCGTCGGCACGGGAGAGCAGGGACGCCACCGTGCCCGGGCCCGAGCAGTCGGCGATGCCGATGCTCACCGTCACCTGGTGCCCCGGCATGAGGTTCTCCCAGTCGATGGCGGCCACGGCCTCCCTGACCCGCTCGCACACGCGGCGCGCGATCTCCGGGTCAGCCCCGCTCAGCAGGAGGGCGAACTCCTCGCCGCCGTAGCGGGCGGCCAGGTCGAGGTCGCGCACGGCGCTGCGCAGCTCGACCCCGAGGCGGCTGAGCACGTGGTCACCCACCTGGTGCGACCAGGTGTCGTTGACGCGCTTGAAGTGGTCGATGTCGATGAGCGCCACGGCGAAGGGCCGCACGCCGCCCTCCACCCACTCCTCCAGCGTCGCGTCGAGGGCGCGCCGGTTGGCCAGACCGGTCAGCGCGTCGTGCAGCGCCTCGTGGGCCAGGCGCGCGTTGCGGGCCTCGAGCGCCGCGGCCCGTCGCCGCTCCGCCTCGGCCGCGCGCTCCGCGCGCTCGACCTCCAGACGCGACCCGAGGAGGACCGCGCGGCGCTCGGCCAGCGACTCGCTCAGCTCGGTGCTGAGGTCGTGCAGCTCGTGCAGGCGCCGCAGGGCGCTGACGACGTCGCCGGCCGCCTCGTGCGCCTCGACGAGGATGCGCAGCAGCTCCAGGCGCTCGGCCGGCCGGCCCTGGCACCGCAGCAGGCCCTGCTCGGCCTCGCAGACCGCCTCGGCGCTCCGCCGCTCGAGCAGCAGCCATCGCGCGCGGGCCCGGTGCAGCGCGAGGTGCAGGCGTGCCGCCGGGAACGACGCGAGCATCTGCGTGATCCGGTCGATGACCGCACCGGCCGTGGCCGCCTCGCCGAGGATCAGGTTGGCGCCGACGACGGCGAGGCGCGCCTCGACGGCGGTGCGGCTGAGCCCCGCGGCGTCGGCCTCGTCGACGGCCTTCTGAGCGGTCTGCAGCGCGTACCGGGCGGCCGCCATCGCACCGCGCCGGTTGGTCTGCGCGATGCGGGTGCTGGTGGCGACGTAGTTCTTCGCGAGGTTGGTCAGGGCGACCGCGGCACGGTCGGAGTCGCCGGCGTGCAGCCACAGGCGGCGCGCGTCGGTGAGCACCCGGGCGGCCTCCGGGGCGAACTGCGGGATGCCCGTGTACACGGTGCCGAGGCTGTTGAGGATCTCAGCGGTGCCGGGCTCGTCCTGCGCCTCGCGCCGCAGCTCGACGGCGCGGCGCAGCAGGTCGACGGCGTCCTCGACGTCGCCCAGCTCGTGGTGGACCAGGCCGCGGCACGCCAGCGCGCGGGACTGCCAGACGAGGTCACCGCGGCGCTTCGCGAGCAGCTCGGCGCGCTGCGCGGCCTCCAGGGCCGGCTCGTCGTCGCCGAGGAGGTGGTGGGCGAAGGCGGCGTAGTACGCCAGGCGCATCTCCGCGGCGTCGTCGCCGGCGGCCCTGGCCGAGCGCGCCGCCTCGTCCGCCCGCGCGGCGCAGGCCGACGGGTCCGCGTCGACGAGGAACTCGAGCTCGTCGACCAGGTCGTCCAGGACGGCGGTGGCCGTGGCGTCCCGCGGCCCGGCGTCGGGAGCGTCCTGCCGATCGACGAGAGACACCCGCTGCTCCCTTCGACGACGCCGTGACACCCCTCCATCGGCCGGAGGAACCCTCGCGTGAGGATCGAAGGTTGACCTCACCCTCCGTGATCACGATGGGACCTTCGTCCCAGATGCTGGGCTCGGGGTGTCCGCCGACCGACGTCGCGTGCAAGCCTCCTCCCATGACTTCGACCCGCCTGCTGACCGTGCTGCGCGACACGACCGTCGCCAGCATGTGCATGTGCATGCGCGGAGTCGCGGCCGCCTGTTGTCTCTGACACCGGCCTAGCGCCGCCGGCACCGCCCGGCCGCGCCCCCGCACCCTCCCGCACCTGACGCCCCCGCGCGCCCGGACGACCTCCGCGCGCACCCGAGGGCTCGTGCGCGCGGTCCGACGCGCCGTCGTCGGCCGCCACCTCGCCGGTCGAACC
>JAEWYD010000033.1 GCA_023462275.1 Actinomycetes bacterium | reverse complement strand
CGCGCGGGCCGACGCGGTCGTCCTCGACCCGCCTCGCGTGGGCGCCGGCCGGGCGGTCGTGGACCGCGTGGCGGCGCTGCGTCCCGCGCGGGTCGTGTACGTCGCGTGCGACCCCGCGGCGCTGGGCCGCGACGTGCGCTACCTCGCCGAGCGTGGCTACGGGCTGACCGGGCTGCGCGCGTTCGACCTGTTCCCGATGACGCACCACGTGGAGTGCGTGGCGACGTTCGAGCCGGTGTGACCCGAGCGCGGCCCGCTCCGGCCGACCTGCTGAGCGGAGTCCGCCTCGTCGCGGCGCCCGCGCTGCCGGTCCTCGCGGGCCGTCCCGGCGCATTCCTCGCGCTGGCCGCGCTGTGTGCAACGAGCGACCTGCTCGACGGGCCCGTGGCGCGCCGGACGGGCACGGCGGGTCCGCGGGGCGCGCTGCTCGACTCGGCCGCCGATGCCGTGCTGCTCGCGGCGCTTGTCGTGGCGGCCGTCGTCGCCGAGCCCGGGATTGCCGCCCGGCTGGCTCCCGGCGTGGTCGCCGTCGTGGCCGTGCGCCTCGCGGCCCTGGCGGTGGGGCTGGTGCGCCACCGGCGCCCCGTGCTGCTGCACACCTGGTCGAACAAGGTGACCGGGGTGCTCGCCGTCGTCGGGCTGGTGGCGCTAGTCGTGACCGGGGCGCCACAGTGCGCCGTCGTCGCGCTCGTGGTGGCGGCCGGGGCGGCGGCGGAGGAGCTGGCGACCCTCGTGGCGGTGCCCGCGCCGGACGTGGACGCCCGGGGCATCCTGGGCTCGGTAGCCTCTCGCGTCGTGACGCGCCGGGCGGTCGGTCGCTCGGGTAGCATCTATCTTGATGTCAAGATACCTGCGGGGCCGCCGTGCGGCGCGGCAGCGGAGCCGAGCAGAGAAGGAGTCGACGTGAGCGTGGACACGTTCCGGGCCAGGGGATCGCTCGAGGTGGGCGGTCAGAGCTACGAGGTGTTCCGCCTGTCGGCGGTGCCAGGGCTGGAGCGGCTCCCGTTCAGCCTCAAGGTGCTCGCGGAGAACCTGCTGCGCACCGAGGACGGCGCCAACGTGACGGCGGACCACGTCCGTGCCTTCGCCCAGTGGGACCCGGCGGCCGAGCCGAGCACGGAGATCCAGTTCACGCCGGCGCGCGTCGTCATGCAGGACTTCACCGGCGTCCCGTGCGTCGTCGACCTGGCCACCATGCGGGAGGCCGTGGCGGAGCTCGGGGGCGACCCGGCCCGGATCAACCCCCTCGCGCCCGCCGAGCTGGTCATCGACCACTCGGTGCAGATCGACGTCGCGGGCCGACGGGACGCGTTCGAGCGCAACGTGGCGCTGGAGTACGAGCGCAACCACGAGCGCTACCAGTTCCTGCGGTGGGGGCAGACGGCGTTCGACGACTTCAAGGTCGTGCCGCCCGGCACAGGCATCGTGCACCAGGTGAACCTCGAGCACCTCGCGCGGGGCGTCATGACCCGCGAGGTGGACGGCGTCGTGCGTGCGTACCCCGACACCGTCGTCGGCACGGACTCGCACACGACCATGGTCAACGGCCTCGGCGTGCTGGGCTGGGGCGTCGGCGGCATCGAGGCCGAGGCGGCCATGCTCGGCCAGCCGGTGTCCATGCTCATCCCGCGCGTCGTCGGCTTCCGGCTGACCGGGGCCATCCCGTCCGGCGTGACGGCCACCGACGTCGTCCTCACCATCACCGAGCTGCTGCGGCGCCACGGCGTCGTCGGCAAGTTCGTCGAGTTCTACGGCGAGGGCGTCGCGCAGGTGCCGTTGGCGAACCGCGCCACCATCGGCAACATGAGCCCGGAGTTCGGCTCGACGTGCGCGATCTTCCCGATCGACGACGTCACCCTGGACTACCTGCGCCTCACCGGGCGCTCCGCCGACCAGGTCGCGCTCGTCGAGGCGTACGCCAAGGAGCAGGGCCTCTGGCACGACCCCGCCGGTCCGGACTACGTCGAGCCGGTGTACTCGGAGTACCTCGAGCTCGACCTCGCCAGCGTGGTGCCGTCGATCGCGGGCCCGAAGCGCCCCCAGGACCGCATCCCGCTGTCCGACGCCAAGGAGGCCTTCGCCGCGGTCATCGGCGACTACGCCGAGGACGGCGCGGCCGAGGCGGAGTCCGGCCTGGACGAGTCGGTCGCCGAGACCTTCCCCGCGTCGGACCCCATCGCCGCGGGTGAGCACGCCGACGCGTCGGCCGAGCCGCACGCGGCCGGCCACGGGGACGCGGCGCGCCGCCCCCACCGGCGGGTGCCCGTCACCCTCGCCGGTGGCGCGACCACCGAGCTCGACCACGGCCACGTCGTCATCGCCTCGATCACCTCGTGCACGAACACCTCCAACCCGGAGGTCATGCTCGCGGCCGGGCTGCTGGCGCGGAACGCGGTGGACCGCGGTCTCGTGGCGCGCCCGTGGGTCAAGACGTCCATGGCACCCGGCTCCAAGGTCGTGACGGACTACTACGAGAAGGTCGGCCTCTGGCCGTACCTGGAGAAGCTCGGCTTCCACCTCGTCGGGTACGGCTGCGCCACGTGCATCGGGAACTCCGGTCCGCTGCCGGAGGAGGTCTCGGCCGTCGTCAACGGCCACGACCTCGCCGTCGTCTCCGTGCTCTCGGGCAACCGGAACTTCGAGGGCCGGATCAACCCCGACGTGAAGATGAACTACCTGGCCTCGCCGCCGCTCGTCGTGGCGTACGCCCTCGCCGGCACGATGGACTTCGACTTCGACGCCGAGCCGCTGGGCGTGGGCGCGGACGGCGAGCCGGTGTTCCTGCGGGACATCTGGCCGTCGCCGACAGACGTCCAGGCGACCATCGACGCCGCCATCGACGCCGAGATGTTCGCCAAGGACTACGCCGACGTCTTCGCGGGCGACGAGCGCTGGCGCGGGCTGCCGACGCCGCAGGGCGACACCTTCGCGTGGGACCAGGAGTCCACCTACGTCCGCAAGCCACCGTACTTCGAGGGCATGGGCCGCGAACCGCAGCCCGTCACCGACGTCGTCGGCGCCCGCGTCCTGGCCAAGCTGGGCGACTCCGTGACCACCGACCACATCAGCCCGGCCGGATCCATCAAGGCGGACAGCCCGGCCGGCCGGTACCTGGCCGACCACGGCGTCGAGCGCAAGGACTTCAACTCCTACGGGTCCCGCCGCGGCAACCACGAGGTGATGATCCGCGGCACCTTCGCCAACATCCGGCTGCGCAACCAGCTCGTGCCGGGCGTCGAGGGCGGCTTCACCGTGAACCACCTGACGGGGGAGCAGACCACGATCTACGACGCGTCGGTGGCGTACCAGGCCGCGGGCGTGCCGCTCGTGGTCCTCGGCGGCAAGGAGTACGGCTCGGGCTCGTCCCGCGACTGGGCGGCCAAGGGCACGGCGCTCCTGGGTGTGCGGGCCGTCATCGCCGAGAGCTTCGAGCGGATCCACCGGTCGAACCTCATCGGGATGGGCGTGCTGCCGCTGCAGTTCCCCGCCGGCGAGTCCGCCGACTCGCTCGGCCTGACCGGCACCGAGACGTACACCATCGCCGGCGTCACCGAGCTCAACGAGGGACGCACCCCGCGCACCGTGCGGGTGACCGCCGAGCGGGCCGACGGCACCGCCGTCGAGTTCGACGCGGTGGTGCGCATCGACACGCCCGGTGAGGCGGACTACTACCGCAACGGCGGGATCCTGCAGTACGTCCTCCGCTCGCTCGTCTGAACGTCCCCGCCCCGGTCGGGCCGCATCCCCTAGGCTGCGGCCCGACCGGAGGAGGCCCCACGTGGCACACAGCTTCATGCAGACGATCGAGCTCGCCCTCGCCCCGCAGCAGGCGGAGGCGGCGGTCTACCAGGCACTGGTCACGGCGGGCGTCACGAACGTCCGCGGCGGTGGCGGCGTGCTCGAGGGCGGCACGTCCGTCGGCTGGACCAGCTGGGGCGAGAAGGTCACGGCCACCGTCGGGTTCGGCCCGCGCGGGTCCGTCGTGACGCTGGCGAGCACGTGCTCGATGCCGACCCAGCTCGTCGACTTCGGCAAGAACAAGAAGAACGTGACGAAGGTCGTCGAGGCGCTGCGCGGCGCCGCCGTCCCGGTCCTCTAGCCAGGGTCACGCCTCGGCGAGCAGCCCGCGCACCGCGTGCCGGCCGATGGCGGAGATCACGCCCTCGGCCTCGGGCAGCTCGGCCATGAACGAGGCGAGGGCGACGGCCCAGCCGCGGCCGCGCCGCCACGTCGCCGGGTCGACGGCGCCGCGGGCGGCCAGGCGTTCGCGGAACGCACGGCGGCCGTCGGCGTCGAACGTGAGCCAGGCCGTCGACAGGTCGGTCGCGGGATCGCCCGCCGTCATGTCGCCGAAGTCGACGATGCCGGCCAGGTGCCCGTCGCGGACGACCAGGTTCGCCGGGTGGGGATCACCGTGCAGCCAGAGCGGGGGCCCGGCCCAGGTGGGCGCGGAGAGGGCGTCCGCCCACAGCTCGAGCAGCCCGGCTCGGTCCGTGCCGTCGAGGCGTGCCCGCACTCGCTCGTCCCGCTCCACGAGCGGGCCGCCCCGGAAGGGGTTCTCCGGCGCGTCCGGCGGGGCCGGGACGTGCAGGTCGGCCAGGGCGTCCGCGAGGTCGGGCGCCCATGCGGACCGCTCCGCCACCGGCTGGCGCCACGCAGGAGTGCCCGTGACCCAGCGCACGACGCTCCAGGGGAAGGGGTAGCCGTCGGCCGGTGCGCCGCGTCGCACCGGCGCCGGGATGGTGACGGGTACGAGCGCCGCCAGGTGAGGGAGCCAACGCTGCTCGTGCTCGGCGAGCCGGGCCCCGAGCTCCCGCCGCGGCACACGCACGGCGAGGTCCGTGCCCAGCCGCCACATCTCGTTGTCCCAGCCGCCGCCGGCGTGTGCGAGTGGCAGGTCGGCGAGGTCCGGGTGCTGCGCCGCGAGCAGCGCGCGGACCAGCCCCTCCGTCACATCGACGTCCGCGGGTGGCCGGTGCCCCGCACCGTCGCCCGACGCCGTGGTCACGCGCGCTCCCGGACCGCGGCGGCGAAGGACGCCAGCCCTGCGAGCGCCCGCGGCGCGAGGTCGGGGAGGGCCCGGGCGGCCTGGTCGGGCAGGTCGTGCACGCCGTGCGCGGCGAGCTCGGCGGCCGCGGGCGGGGCGTTGAGCCACGCTGCCAGGAGCGTGTCGTCCATCTCGAGGTGGAACTGCAGCCCCAGCGCGCTGCCCGCACGGAACGCCTGCACCGGCGTCGTGGGCGTGGCTGCCAGGAGCGTGGCGCCCGCGGGCAGGTCGGCGGCGTCGGAGTGCCAGTGCAGGACCGTGGGGTGCGGGCCGAGCGCGTCGAGGACCTCGTCCGGCGCGAGGACGTCCACGGGCGCGAAGCCCAGCTCGGTGCCGTGGTCGGCGTGGACACGGGCCCCGAGCGCCTGCGCGAGGAGCTGCATGCCGAGGCACACGCCCAGCACCGGCACGTCGGCGTCCACGGCGTCGGCGAGGAGCCGCCGCTCCGCGCGCAGGCCCGGGAACCGCGCGTCGTCGTCGGCGTTCATCGGGCCGCCCATGACGACGAGGCCCGCCAGGTCGCGCGCCGGCGGCAGGTCGGGGGCCGTGTCACCGGCCGCGAGGCGGCCCTCGACGGACACCTCCGGAGCACCCGTGGCGAGGGCCGCGGCGACGAGGCCCGGCCCCTCCCAGGGGACGTGACGCAGGACGAGGACGCGGCGCATGAAGGGAGCCTACGGGTGTCACCGAACCGTGACCGGAGCCGCCGCAACGCCCGGGCCGTCCGGCACACACTCGGGGTAGGGACCAGGGTGGAGGCACCATGACGAGGACACGGGTGGCAGCGGCGGCGGCTGCACTGGGCGTCGGGTCGCTGGTGCTCGGCGCGTGCGGCGCGTCGCCGGAGCGCGCGGAGCGGCTGGACCCCGACGTGGCCTTCGTCGGCGCCGTGGACCCGGGCTGGCGCGGGGAGCCGATGGTCGACGCCTCCGGGCGCCTGGCGGTGCGGCTGCTCGACCAGGCCGACGGGAACGCGGTGGTGTCGCCGATCAGCCTCCAGCTCGCCCTCGCTCTGTTGCGCGAGGGCGCCAGCGGCGGGGTCGCGGACGACATCGACGCCGCAGCGGGCCTGTCGGGTCGCAGCGAGGACGTCGCGGACCTGCGGGCCATGCTCGCGCGCTACGAGGGCGACGTCGCAGGCATCGACCCGGACGAGCCGCCGGCCGAGCCGCTGCTGCACCTCGCCGACTCCGTCTTCGTCCAGCCCGACAGCGGGGTCGAGCGGGCCTTCCTCGAGCGCGTCGGGCGCTACCACGCCGCCCACGTGTACGCGGCCGACTTCGCGGGCGGCGACGCGAAGCCGGCGCTCGACGCGTGGGTGAAGGAGGAGACGGGCGGCCTGCTCGACAGCTGCCCCGTCCAGCCGGACGCGCAGACCGTCCTGGTGCTCATGAACGCGGTGACCTTCGGCGCGTCGTGGCTGAGCCCGTTCGACCCCGGCGCGACGTCGGACGCCCCGTTCACCCGTGCCGACGGGTCGACCGTGGATGTCGAGACGATGCACCAGGAGCTCGGGGTCCCCTACGCCGCAGGCGACGGCTGGGTCGCCGCTCGCCTGCCGTACACCGCGGGCTTCGCCCTGCAGGTGCTCCTGCCGGACGACGGCGTCGCGCCGGCGACGGCCTGGATGGCGGCAGCTTCGGCCCTGGCCACCGGCGAGACGACGAACGTGCGGCTGTCGATGCCCACGTGGCGCACGGACACGACGCTCGACCTCACCGACGCGCTGGGCGACCTCGGGCTCGCCTCGCTCGCGGACCCGCGGGGCGGGCTGGACGAGGTCTTTCCCCAGGCCTACGTCGCCGCCGTCGCGCAGGGCGCCACGATCACGGTCGCCGAGAAGGGCACCGTGGCCGCCGCTGTGACCGCGATGGGCTTGGCCGATGCCGCCGCCCCGCAGGACGCGGTGGAGCTGAGGCTGGACCACCCCTTCGAGTACCGCGTCGTCGAGGAGTCGACCGGCCTGGTGCTCTTCGCGGGCCGGGTGGCGGACCCGTCCGTGTGACCCGGGCCGTCGTCAGACGGGGACCTCCACCGTGCGGGCGGCGTCCCACGGCTCGGCCCACCCGAGATCGGCGAGGAGGTGGTCGAGGATCAGCGCGGTGAACCCCCACACGAGGTGGTGGGCGGCCGCGTCGCCCGGCTCGCCGCGGGGCACGAGGAAGGCCGGGCCCGCGTAGGGCCGGCCGGGCACGACGGCGGTGCGGCGGTTGGCCGGGTCGACCAGGTCGGCGACCGGCGCCCGGAACACGGTGGCCGACTCCCGGTGGTCGACGACGCCCACCGCGGACGGCCGTGCCCACCACGCCAGCACGGGCACGACGACGTGGCTGCTGACGGCGAGCGGCAGGGGTGCCAGGGCGCCGAGGACCTCGACGCCCGCCGGGTCGAGCCCCGTCTCCTCCCGGGCCTCGCGCAGCGCGGTGCCCACGGGTCCGTCGTCGGACGGCTCGGTGCGGCCGCCGGGGAAGGCGACCTGGCCGGGGTGGTGCGCGAGCGACGCCGCCCGGGCGAGGAGGAGCACGTCCAGCTCCGCCGGGACGTGCGCGCCGGTGTGGTCGGCGGGCCGGCCGTCGAGGACGCCGAAGAGCACGAGGACGGCCGCGGTGCGCGCGTCGGGGGGAGCGTCGCCGAGCCGCGGCCAGGTGACGCCGCGCGCGGCGAGCGCGGCGAGCTGGGCC
>JAEWYD010000032.1 GCA_023462275.1 Actinomycetes bacterium | reverse complement strand
GGTTCGCTCCACTTTGCGACATGGCGTCCTGATACAGGAGTGCCCCCCGAAAACCCCCGAGATCCGCGGCGGGACGATCAGGGTGCGGTCGGGGGAAATACCCATGGGCGCGCTCCCCGCCCGATGTGAGACTGGTCACGCCGGGTGAACCGCCACCTCCCGCCCCGGCGACAACAGCCACCGTTGCCACTCCCAGGGATCACCCATGTCTTCAGTCGCCGGCTGGATCACCCACCGCTACGCCAAGTTCGCCGTCATCGCCTTCTGGCTCGTCGCCGTCGCCCTGGTCGGGCCCCTGGCCGGCAAGCTCTCCGGGGTCCAGAACAACGAGGCCAAGAGCTGGCTCCCGGGCGGCGCCGAGTCGACCCAGGTGCTCGACGTCGCCTCGACGTTCGTCTCCTCCGACACCATCCCCGCCGTCCTCGTCTACGAGCGCCCGGGCGGCCTGACCGAGGCCGACCTCGCCGCGGTCACGGCCGACGTCGCGGAGTTCTCCGCGATCCCGCAGCTCGACGGCGACGTCGTCGGGCCCGTGCCGTCGAAGGACGGCGAGGCCGCCCAGGTGCTCGTCCCCCTGAACCTCGGCCCCGACGGGTGGAAGCTCGCCAAGGACCAGGTCGCCGACATGCGCGCGACCGCCGAGGACGGCGCGAACGGCATGTCGGTCTACGTCACCGGCCCGGCCGGGTTCGCCGCGGACTCCTCCGGCGCGTTCGACGGCATCGAGTCCACGCTGCTGTACGCGGCGGCCGGCGTCGTCATCGTCATCCTGCTGCTCACCTACCGCAGCCCGGTGCTCTGGCTGCTGCCGGTGATCTCCGCGGGCGTCGCGCTCACGGTCGCGCAGGCCGTCGTCTACCTGCTCGTGGACCACATGGGCCTGACCGTGAACGCGCAGAGCTCCGGCATCCTCACCGTCCTGGTGTTCGGCGCGGGCACGGACTACGCGTTGCTCCTGGTGGCGCGCTACCGCGAGGAGCTCCGCCGGCATTCCGACCGGCACGCCGCCATGGCTGTCGCGCTGCACCGCGCGAGCCCCGCGATCATCGCGTCGGGTGCCACGGTCGCCATCGGCATGCTGTGCCTGCTCTTCGCGACCATCCGGTCCAGCTCCGGGCTCGGGCCGGTCGCCGCCGTCGGCATCGTCGTCGGCCTGCTCGTGATGCTGACGCTGCTGCCGGCGCTCCTCGTGCTCGTCGGCCGCTGGGTGTTCTGGCCGCGCGTCCCGCACGTCGGCGACGCCGAGCCGACCATCCAGGGCTTCTGGGCCCGCGTCGGCGCCCGCATCGCCCGGCACCCGCGGCGGACGTGGATCGGCACCGCGCTGGTGCTGGCGATCGCCGGGCTCGGCATCGTGCAGCTGAACGCCACCGGGCTGTCGACCGAGGGCTCCTACACGACCACCCAGCCGGCGATCGAGGGCGGCCGGGTCCTGGCCCAGCACTTCGACGGCGGCGCCGGCCAGCCCGTGGTGGTGATCGCCGACGCCGACGCCGCCCAGGCGGTGCGGCAGGCCTTCGCGGCGACCGACGGCATCGACCCGGCGTCGGTCACGGAGCCGGCCGTGCAGGACGGCCACGCGTACCTGGAGGGCACGCTGACGTCGTCGCCGGACAGCCAGGCGGCGTTCGACACGATCGACCGCGTGCGGGACGCCGTACACGCCGTCCCGGACGCGAACGCCCTGGTGGGCGGCAGCACAGCGATCAACCTCGACATGGAGCGGTCCGCGTGGCGCGACAGCCAGGTGGTCATCCCGCTGATGCTCCTGGCGGTCTTCCTCATCCTCATGGTGCTGCTGCGGGCGGTCGTCGCGCCACTGATCCTCATCGGCACCGTCGTGCTGTCGTTCGGCGCGGCGCTGGGCGCGTCCGCGCTGATCTTCCGGCACGGGTTCGGCTTCGAGGGGGCGGACGCCCAGCTCCCGCTCTTCGTGTTCACGTTCCTCGTCGCGCTCGGCATCGACTACAACATCTTCCTCATGACCCGCGTGCGGGAGGAGGCCGAGCGCGTTGGGCACCGCCGCGGCTCGCTGATCGGCCTCGCGGCGACCGGCGGCGTCATCACCTCGGCCGGGCTCGTGCTGGCGGGCACGTTCGCGGTGATGATCACGCTGCCGCTGACGACGTTCGTCGAGATCGGGTTCGCGGTCGCCTTCGGCGTGCTGCTCGACACGATCATCGTGCGGTCGGTGCTCGTGACCGCGCTGAACCTCGACGTCGGCCGCGTGATGTGGTGGCCGTCGCGCCTCGCGCGCCGCCCGGAGGAGCCCGAGGAGGAGCCCGTCCTGGAGCGCGTGCCCGCCGGGGTCTGACCTTGGCAAGGCCCTCCGCCGCGGCGCCCGACGCCCGGCGGGGGGCCGCCGCCCTACATCTCCTCGTGGGTGGTCGGGTCGCCGCCGAAGAGCCGGCCGTCGGGCCGGCCGAGGGCGGTGATCGCGGCGACCTCGGCGTCGGACAGGGCGAACCCGTCCAGGTCGAGGTTCTCGCGCTGCCGCCCGGGGTTCCCGGACTTCGGGATGGGCACGACGCCGAGCTGCACGTGCCAGCGCAGCACCACCTGCGCGGGGGTCACGCCGTGCGCCCGGGCGGCGGCGACCACGGGTCCCGCCTCCTTCACGGGCGCGGCCTTGCCGAGCGGGCTCCACGCCTCGGTGACGATGCCGTGCTCGGCGTGGAAGGCGCGGAGCTCGACCTGCGGGAAGAACGGGTGCAGCTCCACCTGGTTGACCGCGGGCATCACGCCGGTCGCGTCAGCGACGCGGCGCAGGAACTCCGGCGTGAAGTTCGAGACGCCGACGGACCGCACGCGCCCCTCCTCCCGCAGGCGCACCATCGCGCGGTAGGCGTCGACGTACTTGTCGACGCTCGGGTTCGGCCAGTGGATGAGGTACAGGTCGATGACGTCGAGGCCGAGCGCAGCCGCCGATCGGTCGAACGAGCCCAGCGTCTCGTCGTAGCCGTGGTCGCGGCCGGGCAGCTTCGTCGTCACGACGATCTCCTCGCGCGGCACGGCGGTGCGCGCGATCGCCCGCCCGACGGCGTCCTCGTTGCGGTAGTTCACCGCGGTGTCGAGGAGGCGGTAGCCGAGGTCCAGCGCGCTCAGGACGGCGCCGGTCCCCTCGTCGCCGCGCAGCGGGTAGGTGCCGAAGCCGACGTCGGGCAGGGACGTTCCGTCGTTGAGGAGAGGCATGACGACGACGCTAACGCGTGCCGGCCCCACCCGCCGTCCTGCGCAACGCCCCTCGGGTCACCCCTCGACGCCGTACCGCCGGGCGAGATCGTGTCCGATCGCGGCGAGCTCGGCGCGCACGCCCGGCGGACCGAGCACCTCGATCTCGGGCGCCCAGCCGGCCAGCTGCCGGGCGAGCATCGCCGGGGTGTTCGAGGACACCCGCAGGCGCGCCCGGCCGCTCCCGGCGTCCCCGACGCGCTCGACGTGCCGCGCGCCGAGCGTGCCGGTGAACGCGCCGACGAGCGCCTCCGGCAGGGTCACGTCGGCCGACGTCGCCGACCGGCGGGCCTCGAGCTGGTCGGTGACCTCCGCCCACGCCTCCGCCAGGTCGAACTCCGGAGGCAGCGTGAAGACCGCGTCGGTGACGACGACGTCGGCCATGCGGTCCACGCGGAACGTGCGACGGCCGCGGGGCGTGCTGGCGATCAGGTACCAGACCCCCGACTTGTCGACCAGCCCCCACGGCTCGGCCGTGCGCGCCCGGGACCCTTCGCGGCCCGTGTACGTCATGGTGATCACCCGCCGCTCGATGACGGCCGAGCGCAGCGTGTCGAGCACCTCACCGGTCGGCGGCACGACGTCGCCCCACCGCGCGGTCTCGACGACGACCGCCGCGGCCGCCGCCTCGGCGCGCTCCCGGAACGTCGCGGGCAGCGCCCGCACGAGCTTGCGGAGCGCCGACCGGGCATCGGGCGAGACGGCCGCCGCGGGGCCCACCAGCGAGAACAGGGCCTGCATCTCGACCGACGACAGCCCGCTGAGGTCGGTGCGCGCGCCGCCGAGCAGCGACCACCCGCCGCCACGTCCGCGCTGCGGGTACACCGGGATCCCGGCGGTCGAGAGCGCCTCGAGGTCACGCCGCGCCGTGGCGACCGACACCTCGAGCTCGGTCGCCAGCTCGGCAGCGGTCACCCGGCCGCGCGCCTGCATGAGCAGGAGCACGGCCACGAGTCGGTCGGCACGCACATGACGAGGTTCGCACGAGAAGTGGTCAGAAGATGAGCACTTTCCCCTTGCATCCTCGATCCATGACCACGAACACGAGCCCGCTGCAGGGCCTTGCCACCTCCAACTTCCAGGCCGACGACATGGGCGCGGCCCGCGCCTGGTACACCGCTTTCCTCGGGGTCGAGCCGTACTTCGTGCGCGACGGCTACCTCGAGTGGCGCCTCGGGCGCGACGCCGACGAGTTCGGCATCGTCGACGCGCGGTTCCTGCCCGGCCGGGTGGGGCGCGAGCCCGGCGGCCAGTACGTCTACTGGAGCGTCGACGACGTCCGCGCCACCGTCGAGGACTTGGTCGCGCGGGGGGCGACGGTGTTCGAGCCGCCGACCGCACGCGGCGAGGGCTGGGTGTCGGGCGCCGTCGTGGACCCGTTCGGCAACGTCCTCGGGCTCATCCAGAACCCGCACTGGCGCGGCGAGGAGTAGGCCGGAGCCACGGAGCGCGCGCCCGGCCACCGGTGCTTCCCGACGTCGGCGGGGCGTGACACGGTGGCCGGGTGCGTGAGGTGAGCCGGCGCGAGGTGCTCGCGTGGATGGGCGGTGCCGCGCTCGCCGCGCAGCTCCGGCCAGCCGCCTGACCTGCGACGTCAGGCGAGCCCGCGGGCGCGCAGCGCGGCTCGGACGGCGTCACGCCCCGCCTCGCCCACGCCCGGCAGCGCGGCCAGCTCGCGCCGGCTCAGCCGCCGCACCATCTGCAGGTTCGGCAGGCCGGTCGCGACGAGGGCCGCGAGGACGTCGTCGGGCACGGCGCCCGCGAGCGCTTCGAGCGGCGTGAGCGCGGCCGGCTCCTTGGGCGGGAACTCGGCGAGGTCGAACGCCTCGGCGTCGACGGCGTCGACCTGGAAGGCCGCGTCCTCGTGGAACTCGCCGCGCACGCCGTCGAGCCCGCCCGGCACGAGCGCCCGCGCCATGAGCGCGTCGAAGGTCGCGCCGCCGGGAGCCGTGATGCCGACGTCCGCCCCGCGCGCGAAGCCGAAGCGCGGGTAGTAGTCCGGGTGCCCGTAGACGACGACGGCGCGGTGACCCAGCCGGGCGGCCTCGGCGAGCGTGTGGCGCATGAGGGCGGAGCCGACGCCGGTCCCCTGCCGCTCGGGGACGACGCTCAGGGGGCCGAAGGTCAGGACCTCGCTCGCGCCGTCGGATCCCACCACCTGCGCGCGCGTGTAGATCACGTGCCCGACGACGACGCCGTCGTCCACCGCCACGAGGTCCAGCTCGGGTACGAGCGACGGCGCCTCGCGGAGCCGGCGCACCAGCAGGTGCTCCGTGCAGCGCGGCATCTCGGTGCCCCAGAACGCCTCGCGGGTCAGGAGCTCCACGGCGCGATGGTCGGCGGGGTCCTCCGGGCGGATCGTGATCATGTTCGCCAGCATGGCCGCGTGCCCGAGGCCGTGGCACGGCTTTTCGCGTGGCCGCGCCCGCCCACTCCCACACAGTGGAACGTTGCGCCCGCTCGAGTCGTCAGAGTGGAACGAAGTGCGCGCGCAACGTTCCACTCCGGGGAGGGCGTCGCGGGTGGGAGGCGCCCGGTGGCGGGCGTGCGGTTGACTGGCCCGGTCGCCGACCGCGCCGCCCCGCCGCCCAAGGACCCCACATGACCGCAGCCCAGCCCCCCGTCCCGGCCGACCTCCTCGCCGAGGCCCAGGCGCTCCTTCCGGAGCTGTCCGCGCTGCGGCGCGACCTGCACCGCATCCCGGAGATCGGCCTGGACCTGCCGAAGACGCAGGCCCGGCTGCTCGAGGCGCTCGCCGGGCTGGACCTCGAGGTCTCGACCGGCACGGGGCTCAGCTCCGTGACCGCCGTGCTGCGCGGGGCCCGGCCGGGGCCGGCCGTGCTGCTGCGCGGGGACATGGACGCTCTCCCGGTGACGGAGGAGTCCGGCGAGCCGTTCACGAGCGAGCACGACGGCGTCATGCACGCGTGCGGGCACGACCTGCACGTGGCCGGGCTCGTCGGGGCGGTCCGCCTGCTGCTGGCGCACCGCGAGCAGATCGCCGGCTCCGTGGTCTTCATGTTCCAGCCGGGCGAGGAGGGGCCGCACGGCGCGCGCGTGATGATCGACGAGGGCGTGCTCGATGCCGCGGGCGAGCGTGTGGTGGCGGCGTACGGGGTGCACGTGGCGTCCGGGCTGTTCCCGTCAGGCCAGGTGACGGCGCGGCCGGGCACGCTCATGGCGGCGGCGGACCAGGTGTTCGTCACCGTGCGGGGGCGCGGGGGGCACGGCTCGATGCCGCACCTGGCGGCCGACCCGGTGCCGGTGGCGGCCGAGATGGTGCTGGCGCTCCAGACCGCGGTGACGCGGCAGTTCGACGCCCACGACCCCGTGGTGGTCTCCGTCGGCCGGATCGCCGCGGGGACCACCGACAACGTCATCCCTGCCACCGCCGAGCTCGCCGCCACCGTGCGGACGTTCTCGCCGGCGTCGCACGCGGCCGTGCCGGAGCGGCTCACGCGGGTGTTCGAGCACGTCGCGGCCGCGCACGGCATGACCGCCGACGTCGAGTACGTCCGCGGCTACCCCGTGACGGTGAACGACGCCGACGAGGTGGCGCGGGTCGAGCGCGTGGTCGGCGAGGTAGCCGGGCCGGGGCACTACGCGACGCTGCCGCAGCCGCTCGCCGGCGCCGAGGACTTCTCCTACGTCCTGGAGCGGGTGCCGGGCGCGTACGTCTTCGTCGGCGCGACGCCGGCCGGCCTCGACCCCGCGACGGCGCCGTACAACCACTCGGCGCAGGCCCGGTTCGACGAGTCGGCGCTGCCGTTGTCGGCCGCGGTGCTCGCGGGCCTCGCGCTGGACCGGCTCGCCCAGGCCTGACCGCGGTCACGCTGGAGCGAGCCGTCGCCACGCGCACGTCTCGCTACAGCGGAGCGGCGTCCCCCCGGCCGAGGGCCCGCAGGACGGCGTCGCGGACCGCGGGCCAGGCACCCGACGCCGGGTCGACGACGGCGGAGTGGCCCGTGGCGGGCAGCTCGACGAGCTCGACGCCGGGGTGGGCTGCCGCGTAGGCACGGGGCCCCGCCACCGGCACCTCGTCGTCCTCCGCGCCGTGCACCAGGATCGTGCGGCAGTCGGGCGCGCCGATCAGCATCGGGTCCGCTGCGTCGTAGCGGTCCGGCACCTGCGCCGGCGGCCCGCCCAGCAGCTCGTCGACGGCGGGCCGGTCGCCGTCGTCGTCGCGGAACGCGGTGAGCGACACGAC
>JAEWYD010000031.1 GCA_023462275.1 Actinomycetes bacterium | reverse complement strand
GCCGGGCCCGGGAGGTCACGCGGGCACGACGACGTCGACCGTCCACGGCCGGCCCGCGCGCGGCGGCGGGGTCAGCTCGACGGCCCATCGGTCGGCGAGTGCCGCGGCGAGCGCCTCGGGCGTGCGCGGGTCCGCACCGGTCTCCAGCAGGTGCCGCGCGACGAGCCCGCGTGTGTGCTTGGCCATGTGGCTGACGACGCTGCGTCGCCCCTCGGCCTGCCGCAGCACACGGACGGCGACCGTCCGGTCCGCGAGCCCGGTGGGCATCCCCATCGCGACGTAGCTGGACGACCGGCAGTCGACGACGACGCCGCGCGGCCCGGCCGCCTCGGCCAGTACGGCGGGGAGCACCTCACGCCACAGCGGCTCGAGCGCCGGCAGGCCGGCGAGCCGCGCGCAGACGTTCAGCCGGTAGGGCGGGATGCGGTCCGTCGGCCGGACGGCGCCCCACAGCCCGGACACGACGACCACGCGCGAGGCCGCCCGCCGCTTGGCGCCCGGGCTCAGGCTCGCGGCGTCGAGCGCGTCGTAGAGCACGCCGTCGTACACCTCGAGGGCGGGCCGGGCCGGGAGCTCCCGCACGCGCACGTTCCGCGCCGCCTCCGCGGCGAGTGACGGGCCCAGCAGGAGGCGCGCGACGGCGTCGGGCGCGGCACTCGTCTCCACGAGCGCGGCCAGCACCCGCTCGCGCGTCGCCGTCAGTGCCGGGAAGGACAGCGCGGCCAGGTCGACCGGCGGGCCCGACCGCCGGGGCGGTCGCTTCGACTCCGACGGAGGCAGCAGGACGAGCACGCGGGCAGCCTAGTTCGCCGCCGGGCCATGCCCGGCGGCGCGGACGCTCGCCCAGACGACGACGCCCGGACCCCTCGCGGGGCCCGGGCGTCGTGCTGGCGGTAGCGGTGAGATTCGAACTCACGGTGGGCTTCCACCCACACACGCTTTCGAGGCGTGCTCCTTAGGCCGCTCGGACACGCTACCCAGCGCAGAAAGGGTACCCGGTCCCCGGCCGCGCCTCCGAATCCCCCGCCGTTGCCCTAGCCGATCGCGGCGTGACCGGCGCCGCGGCCGACGCCGGCCTCGACCGGCAGCTCCATGGGCAGGCCGAACGCGGGGAACAGGGAGGTGTCGAAGAACGCCGTGACGGCCGCGACGCCGTCGGCGGTCGGGGTGAGCACGTGCAGCTGAAAGGCCCGGTGGACTCCGTCGGGCCCGAGCATGTAGAGGCCGAACGCGGGCGCGCCGCCGTTCGCGCGCGTGGGCCGCAGCCGCATCGACTCCGGGCCCTGCGCGGGGCACTGGGTGCGGATGAGCCGGCCGATGTCCTCGGCGCCGACGAACCACTCCTCGAACGGCGGCATGTCCCAGGTCGCGTCGGCGGTGAGCAGCGCGACGATCCGGTCGACGTCGTACGCCTCGAACGCGGCCACGTACTCCTCGAGCAGCGTCGCGATGCGCGGGTCGTCGGCCCGGAGCGCCTCGGGCTGCTGGCCCTGCACCCGGGCCAGGTGCGCCCGCGCGCGCTGCAGCGTGCTGGTCACCGCGCCCACGGAGAGGCCGAGGACGTCGGCCACCTCGTCGGCGTGCCACGCGAGCACGTCACGCAGCAGCAGGACCGCACGCTGCTGACCGGTGAGGTGCTGCAGCGCGGCGACGAACGCGAGCCGGACGGTCTCGCGGTCGACGACGACGGCGCTCGGGTCGGGCTCGGCGTCGGTCCACAGGACGGCATCGGGCACGGGCTCCAGCCACGTCACCTCGGGCCGGGTGTGGATCGCACCCTCCGGGTCGGACGGCGCGGTGCCCAGCCCGGTCGGCAGGGGGCGGCGCGGGGCGGCCTCGATCGCCGTCAGGCACGTGTTGGTGGCGATGCGGTACATCCAGGTGCGGACCGAGGCGCGACCCTCGAAGCCGTGGAAGGCGCGCCACGCGCGCAGGTACGTCTCCTGCACGAGGTCCTCCGCCTCGTGCAGCGAGCCCACCATCCGGTAGCAGTGCGCCAGGAGCTCGCGCCGCAGGGGTTGGACCAGCGCGAGGAAGTCCTGCTCCGACATCGTGACCGTCACGTCACGACGGTAGGCCGCGCCACTGACACCTGACCAGTCTTTGTACCGATGAGTTCCCGGGTGCAGGCCGGTCAAAACCCCGACCAGCATCACGACCCCGGGGGCCGCAGCCATGGACCGCATGATCTTCGTCAACCTGCCCGTGCGCGACGTCACCGCCTCCCGACGCTTCTACACGGCCCTCGGGTTCGAGGTGAACGAGCAGTTCTCCGACCACCAGGTGGCGTGCATCCTCATTTCCCGCACGATCGCCGTCATGCTCCTGGAGCACGCCCGGTTCCGGGACTTCATCGACACCGAGATCGCCGACCCGTGGGTCACCACGCAGGTCCTCAACGCCCTCTCGGCGAGCAGCCGCGGCGAGGTGGACGACCTCGTCGCCCGGGCGGTCGCCGCCGGCGGCACGGCGCGCAGGGTCGTCGAGGACGGCCCCATGTACGGGCAGAGCTTCGCCGACCCCGACGGGCACGTGTGGGAGCTCATTCACATGGACCTGGGCGAGCCGGACGACCCGCCCGCCGACGCCGTGCCGGCCGGCTGCCCGGTGGACACCGCCGAGGAGGCACGTACCGTGGCCGGGTGAGCGCCGACCGAGCAC
>JAEWYD010000030.1 GCA_023462275.1 Actinomycetes bacterium | reverse complement strand
CCTCGTCGGGTTCACCGTCGTGGTGAAGGTGTGGGGCGTCCTGCCTGTCGCCGTCGTGGTCGTGTGGCTGGCGCTGCGCCACGGGCTGCGCGTCGCCGCCGCGGCGGGGACGACTCTGGGTGGGGCTGCGCATCCCGTGTGCGGTTCCGCTCTGGGCGGATTGCCCGATCTGCTCCTTTGGGATACTCTATCGAACAGGCGTTCGAACGTGACCAGGACGAGGTGAGGGTGGCCGTGGCTGCTGAGCGAACAAGCTTCGCGTCGCTGCACGACGTCGTCGCCTGGGCGAGGGGGCTGGCGACGGCGGCCGAGAGCTGGCCCGCTGGGGACCGTCACGTCGTCCTGACCGAGCTCGATCGGGGCATCACCGCACTCTCCACGGCACGTTCGGCACTCCTTGTCGCCGAACGCAAGGCGCAGACCTGGAAGGGGCACGGCGACCCGACCTTCGACGCGTGGGTGGGCCGCACCTCGGGCACGGGGGCGCGCGCCGCCGCGGGAGAGGTCCGACGAGCCGAGATGCTCGACCGGGCCCCGGACGTGAAGGCGGCAGTCGAGAAAGGCCACCTCACGCTCGAGCACGTCGACGTGGTGGCACGGCTGGCGGCGGGGACGTCCGCGCCCGTGCGGGGCGCCGTGGCCGCGCCCGAGCGCCGCGCGGAGCTCCTGGCGATGGCCGAGCGGATGGACGCAGGCGCGTTCGCGAAGTCCGCCGCCCGCTGGGCGGCGCGCGTCGACCAGGCCGGCTTGGAGCGCTCGCGGCAGGGCCAGCGCGCTGCCCGGTTCCTGACCCTGTCCGACACTCCGGCGGGCGTCCGTCTGGCGGGTCTCCTCGACGCCGACGCCGGTCACCGGCTCCGGCTCGCCCTCGAGGCCGTGAGCGGCAAGCCGGCACCCGACGACGACCGCTCGTCCGAGCAGCGGCGCGCGGACGCCCTCGAGGCCATGGCGGGCGCCGCACTCGCAACGCCGCCGGCATCGACGGACGGTCCGACGGGGCGCCGCCCACACGTCTCCGTGCTCATGACGCCGGAGACCTGGGCCGCCCTGCGCGACGCTGCCGGGCAGCCGCGCGGCGGGGTCGACCGGACCGAAGACGCTCACGGACCGACGCGGGATGCGATGGGTGCGGCGGACGTGACGAGGGCGACGGCGGCACCAGTCCCGGCAGGAGCACCCGCCACGCTCGAGGACGGCTCCCCCGTCGCGCCGTCCGAGCTCGCGCGGATCCTGTGCGACTGCGAGCTCAGCCGGGTCGTCCTCAGAGCCGACGGCGAGGCGGTCGACCTCGGGCGGACCGTCCGGAGCCACACGCCCGCGCAGCGGCGCGCCGTGACGGCGCGGGACCGCGGGTGCGCGTGGCCGGGCTGCGGGACTCCTGCACGGTGGTGCGAGGTGCACCACCTCGTCTGGTGGGACCGGGACCGCGGTGAGTCGTCCGTCCGCGACGGGGCCCTCCTGTGCTCGTTCCACCACCACGAGGTTCACCGGCTCGATCTCGTCGTCACCAGGTTCACCGTTCCGCGGCACCGAGAACCCGACGAGCGGTCCGCGGCCTACGTGGTGACGACACCGGGTGGCGAGGTGCTGGCGGACGGCCGGGACCGGGACCGGGACGGTGCTCGGGTGGGTCACGTCGTGCGTACGTGGGTGCCGGGGTCCGGAGGGAGCGACGGCGCCCCGCCCCGGGTGCTGGCCGCGCTCGGTCTCTCGCCTTCGAGTGGACCGCCACCGGCCCCACCAACACCGACTCCACCAACACCGGCTCCGCCAGCACCGGCTTCACCAACACCGACGCCACCAACACTGACGCCATCAGCACCGGCGCAGTCGGGGCGAGCCGACGGAGGAGCACGGCGCATGTCGGACCCCACTGGGAAGGTCGGCCCATGGACGTCGTCGTGACCCTGGTTGGCGTGGTGCTCGGGCTCGTGGCCGGGTGGGCGCTCGCGCGCGCCCGGGCAGCGGATGCCGTGCGGCGCGCGGAGGTGCGCGCGACGCAGGCCGCCGCGCAGCTCGCCGCCGAGCGGACCGTCGCGGCCGAGCGGGTAGCGGCGGCGCAGCAGGACAACCGCCGGATGGCCGAGCAGTTCCGCTCGCTCGCCGCGGAGGCGCTGCACGCCAACTCCGAGCAGTTCATGGTCGTCGCGGAGGAGCGCCTGAAGCGCAGCCACCTGGCAGGCTCGGCCGAGCTGGGCCGGCGGGAGGACGCCGTCCGCCAGCTCGTCGAGCCGCTCACGCGCACCCTGGACCAGGTGAAGGCGGAGGTGGCGACAGCGGAGCGCGCGCGGGCCGAGGCCCAGGCGGCGCTCGCCGAGCAGCTCCGCGGCATGCGGGAGTCCTCCGACCTGCTGCGCACGGAGACGGGGCAGCTGGTCACCGCGCTGCGCTCCTCGCAGGTGCGCGGCCGGTGGGGCGAGATCCAGCTGCGCCGCGTCGTCGAGGCCGCCGGGATGCTGGAGCACGTGGACTTCGTCGAGCAGGACCAGGTCCGCACCGACGACGGCCTCCTGCGGCCCGACCTGATCGTCCGCCTCTCCGGCGGCAAGAGCGTGGTCGTCGACGCGAAGGTCGCCTTCCTCGGCTACCTCGAGGCGATGGAGGCCGCGGACGACCTGGTGCGCCGCGAGCGTCTGGCGGCGCACGCGCGGCACGTGCGCAAGCACATCGACGACCTGGCGGCCAAGTCCTACTGGGAGCAGTTCTCCCCCGCACCCGAGTTCGTGGTGATGTTCCTGCCGGCGGAGCCGTTCCTCCACGCCGCCCTGGAGTCCGACGGCACGCTGCTCGAGTACGCGATGGAGCACGGCGTCGTCCTCGCGACACCCATGACGCTCGTTGCGACCCTCCGCACCGTCGCGTACGCCTGGCGCCAGGAAGCGCTCGCCGCGAACGCGCAGCAGGTGCTCACCCTCGGTCGGGAGCTCCACGGGCGGTTGTCCACGCTGGGCGGGCACGTCGGCCGGCTCGGTCGACAGCTCGACGGCGCGGTGCGGGCGTACAACGAGACGGTGAGCTCGCTCGAGTCGCGTGTCCTCGTCAGCGCCCGCCGCCTCGCCGACCTCAAGGTGACCGACGCCGAGCTGGAGACGCCGGCCCAGGTGGATCGCGCCGCGCGCCAGGTCCAGGCACCCGAGCTCGTCGCCTTCCGCGACCAGCGGGCCGTAGCGCTCGACGGGCACACACCCCAAGGCGCGATGCCCGCCGCCGCCGTAGACGACTGGTCAGCGCTCGGCTGAGCCATGCGCTGACCCTCGCGGGGCCGCGTCAGGGTTGGAGGCTCACTGGCTTCGTTGGTTCAGCGGGCTGCCTCGAGGCAGGGGACGCAGCCGCTCAGCTCGAGCTGGGCTGCGCTGGGATCTGCCCCGTGCTCGTGCGGACCGCACCAGTGGCGACCCGAGGGCTGGTTCAGGCGGGCTGCACCGGGAGCGCGCGCCGCGACTCGCGTCGGGGACGGTCGTCTCCAGAGCCCGCCGCCTTCAGGTCCGCACGAAGCTCACGGGGAAGGGCGAACATGAGGTCCTCCGTCGCCGTCCGCACCTCCTCGACCTGACCGAACCCGAACTCGGCCAGCCGGTCCACCACGTCCCGGACCAGGATCTCCGGCACGGACGCCCCGGACGTGACCCCGACGGTCGAGGCCCCCGCCACCCAGGCAGGATCGATCTCCGCCGCCGAGTCGATCCGGTAGGCCGCACCGGCGCCGGCCTCCCGCGCCACCTCCACCAGGCGCACCGAGTTCGACGAGTTTGCCGAGCCGACCACCACCACGACGTCGCACTCGGGAGCCAGCTTCTTGACGGCCACCTGACGGTTCTGGGTCGCGTAGCAGATGTCGTCGCTCGGCGGGTCCTGCATCAGCGGGAACCGCTCCCGGAGCCGCCGCACCGTCTCCATCGTCTCGTCGACGGACAACGTGGTCTGCGACAGCCACACGACGCGCGCGGGATCGCGCACGACGACCGAGTCGACGTCGTCCGGCGAGTTCACGACCTGGATGTGCTCGGGCGCCTCCCCGGCCGTGCCCTCGACCTCCTCGTGACCCTGGTGGCCGATGAGGAGGATGTCGAAGTCCTCACCGGCGAACCGGACGGCCTCCTTGTGCACCTTCGTCACGAGCGGACAGGTCGCATCGATCGTCAGCAACGACCGGGCGGCAGCCGCGGCGTGCACGGCGGGCGAGACCCCGTGCGCCGAGAACACGACCCGGGCGCCCTCGGGGACCTCATCCGTCTCGTTGACGAAGATCGCGCCGCGCCGCGACAGCGTCTCCACCACGTACTTGTTGTGGACGATCTCCTTGCGCACGTAGACCGGGGGGCCGTAGTGCTCGAGCGCCTTCTCCACCGCCACCACCGCCCGGTCGACGCCGGCGCAGTACCCGCGGGGAGCCGCGAGCAGCACGCGCCGCGGAGAGGCAGTGCCAGGAGTAGGGGGGTTCACCGCATCAGTCTACGAAACCCCGCTCGACGCAGCCGGTGGAGGCACCGGCGCCGGCGTCAGCGGCGGATGGCAGGCTAGCCCCGTGACCGACGCGCCGACCCGCCGCTACGAGACGCCGGTCCGCCCGCCGTCCGGCAGCGCGGCAGCAGCCACCGGTCGGGCGCCGGCGCCGCCCGCCCGAGCCGTCGACACCACGCCGAGCGCCGCGTGGCCGGTGCGTCACCTCGCCCAGCGCATCGCCGAGTACATCCAGCGCATGCCCGCGCTCTGGGTCGAGGGTCAGGTCGTCCAGCTCAACCAGCGCCCCGGCACGTCGATCGCCTTCATCACGCTGCGGGACACCGACGCCGACGTGTCCGTCTCCGTCACCGCGCACGTCCGCGTGCTGCGGGCAGCGACCGCGCCGGTGACCGAGGGCAGCCACGTCGTCGTGCACGCCCGGCCGACGTACTGGACCAAGCGCGGCACGCTCCAGCTCGAGGCCGACGAGATCCGCGCCGTCGGGCTCGGCGAGCTCCTCGCGCGGATCGAGCACCTCAAGCGCGTCCTCGCCGCCGAGGGCCTGTTCGACGCCGCGCGCAAGCGCCGCCTGCCGTTCCTACCGCGCGTCGTCGGGCTCGTGTGCGGACGCGAGTCCAAGGCGGAGCACGACGTCGTCGTCAACGCGCGGGCGCGCTGGCCGCAGCTGGAGTTCCGCATCCGTGAGGTCGCCGTCCAGGGCGTCCGCGCCGTCGGCGAGGTGTGCCAGGCCGTCACGGAGCTGGACGCCGACCCGGCCGTCGAGGTGATCGTCGTCGCACGCGGCGGCGGCTCCGTCGAGGACCTCCTGCCGTTCAGCAACGAGGCACTCGTCCGCGCGGTCGCCGCGTGCCGGACGCCGGTGGTCAGCGCCATCGGCCACGAGACGGACACGCCCCTGCTCGATCTCGTGGCCGACTACCGCGCCTCGACGCCCACGGATGCCGCGAAGCGCATCGTCCCCGACGTGGCCGAGGAGCGGGCCCGTGTGCAGCAGGCGCGCGCGCGGACCCGTGGCGCCGTCACGCACCTGCTGCGACGCGAGATGGCTGGCTTGGAGGCGGTTCGCGCGCGGCCGGTGCTGGCTCGGCCCGAGGCGCTCCTCGAGCCCCGACTGCGCCAGGTCACCGACCTGCGGCGGGATGCCTGGCGTCGCCTCGACGCCCTCGTGCTCGCCGGCTCGGCCTCCGTGGCCAGGCTCGAGGCCCAGGTGCGGGCCCTGTCGCCGGCGGCGACGCTCGAGCGCGGGTACGCCGTGGTGCAGCGCGCGGACGCGTCGGTGGTGCGCTCCCCCGACGACGCACCCGTCGGCGAGGCCCTGCGCGTGCGCGTGGCTGGCGGCGAGTTCGCGGCGAGCCGTCTTCCCGCGGCGACGCCCGAGGAGGCCCCGTCCGCTGCCGGCGCCACGCCGGCCGAGGCACCACCCGCAGCCGGCGCGAACCGCCGGCGCCCCCGTCAGCGACAGCAGCACGACCCCAGAGACGAGGCGGTTGACCAGTGAGCGTGCCGAGCACCCCCACACCCGTGAGCGAGCTGAGCTACGAGCGGGCCCGCGACGAGCTGGTCACCGTCGTCGCCCGCCTCGAGGCGGGCGGCGAGACGCTGGAGGCGTCGCTGGCGCTCTGGGAGCGCGGCGAGGCGCTGGCCACACGGTGCCTGGAGTGGCTCGACGGCGCCCGCGCGCGCCTCGAGGCGGCCGACCCGACCGCCGCTGCACGCCCGGGCGCCGGCCGCGCCACCCAGCCGGACGGGAAGGGCACGCTGGACGAGAAGGGCACGCTGGACGGGAAGGGCACGCTGGACGACGAGGAGTCCGCCGACGACGAGCACGCGCTCGACGACGACACACGTGACGACACACGTGACGACGCACGTGACGACACACGTGACGACGAGGACGCGGACGAGGACGAAGCCGTCGACGAAGCCGTCGACGACAGCGACGACAGCGACGACAGCGACGACGGGGAGGGTGGCCGATGAGCACGACGGGCGAGAGCGCACCCCGGCAGTCAGCGGCTGACCGGCCCGAACGCCTCGCAGACGAGGCCGTTCGCAGCGTGGCCCTCGAGCCGGCTGCCGACGAGCTGCCCGACCCGGTCGCGGTGACTCCGGCCGAGCGGCGGACGCTCGTCATCGGCGAGGCGCTGATCGACGTCGTCCGGACGGCGGACGGCGCGGTCGCCGAGCACCCGGGTGGCAGCCCGGCCAACGTCGCGCTCGGGCTCGGCAGGTTGGGCCGGGGAGTCGACCTGCTGACGTGGTTCGGCCGCGACGGGTTCGGCGACGCGCTCGTCGCCCACCTCACCGGGGCCGGCGTGGCGATCGTCCCGGGTAGCGACGGCGCCCTGCACACCTCCGTTGCCGCGGCCACGCTCGACGCCGACGGCGCCGCCACCTACGACTTCGACCTCACGTGGCAGGTGCCCGACACCTGGGAGCACCCGGCCGGCGCGCCGCTCGTGGTGCACACGGGGTCGATCGCGGCCGTCCTCGAACCGGGCGGGCCCGACGTCGCGCGCATCCTCGCCGCGCACCAGGACACCGCGACGATCACCTACGACCCCAACGTCCGGCCCTCCCTCATGCCCCCGGCCGAGGAGACCCGTGCGGTCGTGGAAGGTCTGGTGCGGCTCGCCGACGTGGTCAAGGTGAGCGACGAGGACCTCGACTGGCTCGCGCCCGACAGCGACGCGGACGACACGGCACGCGCGTGGGCCGCCTCCGGCCGATCGCTGGTGGTGGTCACCCGCGGGGGGCGCGGGGCCACGGCGTTCACCAGCGACGGCACGCGGGTCGACGTCGCGGCGCCGCCCGTCGCCGTCGCGGACACCGTCGGCGCCGGGGACTCGTTCATGGCCGGCCTGATCGACGGCCTGTGGTCGGCGAACCTGCTCGGCGCGGACCGGCGGGTTGCCCTCGCGGACGCCGACGACGCCACGCTCCGCCGCGTCCTCGAGCGCTGCGTCCGCATCGCGGCGATCACGGTGTCCCGGCCGGGCGCGAACCCACCGACGCTCGGCGAGCTGGACTGAGGGACTGGGCTGCGGCCCCGGGTTGGGGGTTCTGGACGGAGGGTGTGGACCGGGGTTCTGGACGGAGGGTGTGGACCGGGGGTCTGGACCGAGGGTCTGGACCGAGGGTCTGGACCGAGGGTCTGGACCGAGGGTCTGGACCGAGGGTCTGCACCGAGGGTCTGCACCGAGGGTCTGCACCGAGGGTCTGCACCGAGGGTCTGCACCGAGGGTCTGCACCGAGGGTCTGCACC
>JAEWYD010000029.1 GCA_023462275.1 Actinomycetes bacterium | reverse complement strand
CCCGTGGCCCTGCGGTCGGCGCTGGACCCGACGCGCTGAGCCCTCTCGGGCGGCGCGCCGGGCCCAGGTGGCCGGGCGGCGTCAGGCGGTGAAGGACGCGCGCGGCGGCGAGTTCTCCGCCGTGCGCGCGGGGTCACGCTCGACGCTCTCGTCGCCGAGCACCTCGTCGATGCGCGTCATGAGCTCCGGCGGGATGACGACGCCGGAGGCGGCGACGTTCTCGGCGACCTGTTCGGGGCGGGACGCGCCGATGATCGCCGCCGTGACGTTCTGGTTCTGCAGCACCCACGCGACGGCGAGCTGCGCCATCGTGAGCCCCAGCTCGGCCGCGACGGGCTGGAGCCCCTGGACGCGGTCGAGGAGCTCGGGCTGGTCGAGGAAGCGCTTGACGAACATCGCGCCCCCGCCCTTCTGGTCCGTCGCGCGCGAGCCGGCGGGGGGCTGCTGGCCGGCCCGGTACTTGCCCGTCAGCACGCCCTGGGCCACGGGGGAGAAGACGATCTGGCTGATGCCGAGCTCGACCGACGTCGGCACGACCTCTGCCTCGACGACGCGCCAGAGCATCGAGTACTGCGGCTGGTTGGAGACGAGGGGAACCCGCAGCTCGCGGGCGAGCGCCTGCCCGGCGCGCAGCTGGTCGGCCGTCCACTCGCTCACGCCGATGTAGAGCGCCTTGCCCTGCCGGACGACGTCGGCGAAGGCGACCATGGTCTCCTCGAGCGGCGTGGCGTCGTCGAACCGGTGCGCCTGGTAGAGGTCGACGTAGTCCGTGCGCAGGCGGCGCAGCGAGGCGTCGATGGACTCCATGATGTGCTTGCGGGAGAGGCCGGAGTCGTTCGGGCCCTTGTTGCCCGTCGGCCAGAAGACCTTCGTGGCGATCTCGAGGTCGCGCCGCTGCACGCCCGCCAGGGCCGCGCCGAGGACCTCCTCGGCCGCGCCGTTCATGTAGACGTCGGCGGTGTCGAACGTGGTGATCCCGGCGTCGAGCGCCGCGTGGACGCACGCCGTCGCGGCGTCGGCCTCGACCTGGCCACCGTGGGTGATCCAGTTGCCGTAGGCGATCTCCGAGAGCTGCAGCCCGCTGCTGCCGAGGAATCGATGCTTCATGCCGTCAGCCTAGCGTCGCGCGCGCGAATCGATTCGACGCTCGCAGCGCCGACCCGCGCCCGTCGCCGTCCCGGCAGGAGCCGCTCAGTGCACCTCGGCGCCGCGCTCGACGCGCGGACGGGGCAGCCGGCTGCGACGCAGCATCAGGGAGCGGGAGAGCCCGTACATCCCGATGCCCGGCGGGATCTTGGCGACGCCGAACTTGGCGGTCGCCAGCCGCTTGATCTTGCGGACGAAGAGGACGGAGCTGACGATCATCCAGATCATCAGCACCCAGATGAGGATGTTCACGCCGAAGTACAGGTACGGGTTCGCCGTCGAGACGATCGACAGCATGAACGCCACCACCGCGATCGGCACCGCCCACTCGCGCCAGCCCCGACGGGCGTCCACCCAGTCGCGCACCCAGGCCCGGACCGGGCCCTGGTCGCGGGCCGGGAAGTTGCGCGCGTCCCCCGAGCGCAAGGCCTGGTACTCGCGGTCGCGCTGCTCGCGGGCCGCCGTCCGCGACGCCTTGGCCGACGTCCGGGCGTCCTGCACGAGGGGGCGTCGGTTGGCGGCCTGCGCCACCTTGCGCTTCGGCGTCGGCCGGCCCTTGCCACCCGGCCGGCTCGGCTGGGGGACCTCGGGGACCTGGGACGGGCGGATGCGGGAAGCCACGCGTTCAGGGTAGTCGAGCCCGCGGGTAGCGTTGGACGCCGTGACCACGAACCCTCCCGCCGTCAGCCCCGACGTCGCCCACCTGCGTGACGCCGTGCGCGCCGGCTTCGCCCGCACCCGCTCCGATCTCGAGGCGCTCGTGCGCATCCCGAGCATCTCGAGCGCCACGTTCGACCAGGCCGAGGTGGCGCGGTCGGCCGAGACCGTGGCCGACCTGCTCCGCGAGGTGCTCCCCGAGGTCCGCGTGCTGACCGCTCGCCGCGCTGACGGCCTCGAGAGCAGGCCGGCCGTCGGCGGCCGCCGGCCCGCGCGGGACGGCGCGCCGACCGTCCTGCTGTACGCGCACCACGACGTGCAGCCCACCGGCGCGCGCGAGGACTGGGACACCGAGCCCTTCGAGCCGACGGAGCAGGCCGGGCGCCTCTACGGGCGCGGCGCCGCCGACGACAAGGCGGGCGTCGTGGCGCACCTCGGCGCCCTGCGCGCGCTCGGCGACAGCCCCGTCGGCGTGACGGTCTTCGTCGAGGGCGAGGAGGAGGTCGGCTCGCCGACGTTCGTGGACTTCCTCCGCGAGCACCGCGACCTGCTCGCCGCGGACCTCGTGGTCCTCGCCGACTCGGTCAACTGGAAGGTCGGCGTCCCGGCGTTCACGACGAGCCTGCGCGGGCTCGTCGACTGCGAGGTCGAGGTGGCGGTCCTGGGGCACGCGATCCACTCCGGCATGTACGGGGGCCCGATCATGGACGCCCTCACCGCCCTGTGCCGGCTGGTGGCGACGCTGCACGACGACGCCGGGGACGTCGCCGTCGCGGGGCTCGTCTCCGCGCCCGACCCCGCCGTCGACTACGCCGAGGCGGACCTGCGCGCCGACGCGTCGGTGCTGCCGGGCGTCGAGCTCGTCGGCACCGGCTCGCTGACCGCACGGCTGTGGACCAAGCCCGCGCTCTCCGTGATCGGCCTGGACGCGCCGACGGTCGCGCTCTCGTCCAACACCCTGCTGCCGACGGCCCGGGCGAAGCTCTCGCTGCGGATCGCGCCCGGGCAGGACCCGGCCGCCGCGATGGCCGCGCTGCGGGCGCACCTCGAGACGCACGCCCCGTTCGGGACGCGGGTGACGGTGCACGACGGCGAGCTGGGCCGGCCGTGGGCGGGCGAGGCCGACTCCGACCTGGCGCAGACGGCGCGCACCGCCTACGGCGAGGCGTGGGGCGCCGACGTCGTCGACGTGGGCCTCGGCGGGTCGATCCCGCTGGTCGCCGACTTCCTCGAGGTCTTCCCCGACACGACGGTGCTCGTCACCGGGGTGGAGGACCCGGACTCGCGGGCGCACTCCGCGAACGAGTCCGTGCACCTCGGGGAGCTGGAGAAGGCGGTGCTCGCCGAGGCCCTGCTGCTCAGCCGGCTGGCCTGAGGTCCGGCGCCCGGTCCTCCACCGCGCGGGGCGCCTCCGGGCTCGTCCGGGGCGCGCCCCGCGCCCACCGCGACGTGAGGACCGGGCGCTCGAGCCACCGCCACGACGCGCTCGCCACCGCGAGTGTGAGGGCGAGCACGAGCACGGACAGGGCGGCGAAGCGCCCGGGGTCCGTGATGCCGCCGTAGACGAAGTCGCCGGTGCGGCCGGCGACCATCTCGATGATCAGGTAGTGCCACACGTACACGCCGAACGAGATCGCCGCGACGTAGCGCGCCACGCGGTTGTCGACGAGGCCGCCCAGGACCCGCGAGTGCGCCAGGCCGACCAGCGCGACAGCGACGGCGAGTGCGAACAGCGGGAAGCGGTACGGCTGCCCCTGGAAGTTCGTCAGGTACTCCGGCTCCGGTGGCTCGCGGACCACCCACGTGAGGGCTGACCCGCCGGCAACGCCAGCGGCCGCGAGCACGTCGAACGCCCAGTGCTGTCGGGCGCCCCGCCGCAGCCGCCACCAGGTGATCGCCGCTGCCGTGGCGATGCCCACGCAGAAGTGCGCGAAGAACCCCACCGGGTTGTAGGACGGCATCCACTCCTTCGCCCCGCCCACCATGCCGTACTGCCAGCCGCGGCCGTCGGCGTCGGGCACGAAGGTGGTCACGACCCACTGGTTGACGGCGAGGACCAGGCCGACGACCACCACCCAGTAGCCCAGCGCCAGCCGGGTCCCGCGCCGCCGGAACCGGAAGAGGCCCCACATGGCCAGCGGCATGAGGACGTAGCTCACGACCTCGAAGCCGATCGACCACAGCGGGCCGTTGATGGGCACGGGGAAGAACGTGACCCAGTGGAACCCCGAGGTGAACGTCGCGCCCGCGAGCAGCCGCGCGAGCCGGTACGGGGCGTCCGCGCCGACCGCGAGTGCGACCACCGACGTCACGGCGAGGCTCAGGTAGTAGCCAGGTGCGATGCGGGCGAGACGGCGTCGCGCGTACTGGCCCGGGCGAGGGAACGGCCGGCCGGTCAGGTACGCCCGCCAGAACGGCAGGCTCAGCAGCATCCCCGACAGCACGAAGAAGATGCTGACCCCGAAAGCGCCCTTCATCATCACGAGCTGGACGTCCTGGAGCCAGGGTGCCTGCGACGTGAGGTCGAGCCGCTGGAAGAGGTGCGAGCCGACGACCCAGCACGCGGCGAAGGCGCGCAGGCCGTCCGCGCCCTGGACCCGACCGTCGGAGCGGGCACCGGCGGCGGGAGCCCCGACGGCAGACTCCGGGCGGAGGGGGAGCGGGGCCACGGGTGGACGGTAGCGGCGCCACGACGGCCGCGGGGTCGCCGTGCGTCACGACTCGATCACGTCGGGCGGCACCCGATCGGCGGATCCACCGCGACGCCGACCTGCCCTACGGTGTGCGCCGGAGAGAAGGGGGATCCGATGGGGTACGTCCGGTTGCTGCCGGTCATCGTCGAGGTGGGCCTGCTCGTGTTCTGCCTCATCGACTGCATCCAGACCGACGAGGGGGCGGCGCGCAACCTCGGCAAGGGCTGGTGGGTGCTGCTGATCATCCTGCTGCCGCTGGCGGGCTCGGTCGCCTGGCTGGTCGCGGGGCGGCCGACGACGCCGCGGCCCCGCCGCTCGGTGCCCTGGCCGGCGACCGCCACGGCGGGCTTCCCCGAGTACGAGCGCCCGCGTCGTGTCGTCGCACCCGACGACGACCCCGAGTTCCTCGCCGGCATCCGGACCTCGGACGACCGCCACGAGCGCATGCTGGCGGAATGGGAGGCCCAGCTGCGCCAGCGCGAGGAGCGGTTGCGCGCCGCCGAGGGCGCCGAGGGCGCCGACGACCGGGGGTCTGACGGGGACCGCGGACCCGGGACCGACGCCCGCTAGACCGGCGGCGCCGGGTCGTACTGGATCCCGCGGCGCACGCCGCGCGCGGCGTCCGGCGAGTCCAGGCGCGCCACCAGGTGCAGGGCCATGTCGATCCCCGCGGACACGCCTGCCGACGTCACGACGTCCCCGTCGTCGACAAAGCGGGCCTCGGTGTCGGGGAGGACGGACGGGTCGAGGGCGGCGAGCTCGTCGAACGCGGCCCAGTGTGTGGTCGCCGGGCGCCCGGCGAGGAGCCCGGCGGCGGCGTAGACCAACGCGCCCGTGCACACCGACGTCATCAGGGGGGTGCTCGCACGCATCGAGCGCACCCAGGCGAGGTGGTCGACGTCGGCCGCCAGGCGGCGCGTGCCGCGTCCACCCGGGTACACGAGCACGTGGAGCGCACCGACGTCCTGCGCGGAGTGGTCCGGGACGACGCGGAGGCCCTTCGCCATACGAACGCCCGAGCCGTCGGCGGAGAAGGTCACCACCTCCGGGCGGAGCGGGCTGTGCGCGGCCCACGCCGCCAGCACGTCGTAGGGCCCGACGACGTCGAGCTCCTCGGCGTCGTCGAAGACGAAGATCCCCACGCGCATCGGACTCGAGGTCGTCATCGCACGCTCACTTTCCGGGAAGCGCCAACATCTGATCGAGGGCGACGCGGGCCCAGTGCGCGTCGTCGGGGTCGACGACGATGCGGTTCGGCACACGACCCTCGACGAGGGACTCGAGCGCCCACACCAGGTGGGGCAAGTCGATCCGGTTCATCGTCGAGCAGAAGCACACCGTCGAGTCGAGGTAGTGGATCTGCTTGTCCGGGTGCGCCTGTGCGAGCCGCCGGACGAGGTTGAGCTCCGTGCCGATCGCCCAGGCGGAGCCCGCGGGCGCGGCGTCGAGCGCGCGGATGATGTACTCCGTCGACCCGACCATGTCCGCCGCAGTCACCACCTCGTGCTTGCACTCGGGGTGCACCAGGACGGTGACGCCGGGCACGCGCTCGCGGACCTGCGCGACGTTCTCCTCGGAGAACCGGCCGTGGACGGAGCAGTGGCCCTTCCACAGGATCATCCGCGCCGCGGCGAGCTCGGCGGGCGTGAGGCCGCCGTCGGGCTTGCGGGGGTCGTAGACGACGCAGTCGTCCAGCGTGAGGCCGAGCTGCAGCACGGCGGTGTTGCGGCCGAGGTGCTGGTCCGGCATGAAGAGCACCTTGCCGTCGCCCTCGAGGCCGCCGACCTTGTCGAACGCCCAGCGCAGCGCCACCTGCGCGTTCGAGGACGTGCACACCGTGCCGCCGTGCCGGCCCGTAAAGGCCTTGATCGCCGCCGTGGAGTTCATGTACGTCACCGGGACGGTGCGCTCGGCCACGCCGGCGTCGGCGAGGACCGCCCAGGCCTCTTCCACCTGGTCGATGGCGGCCATGTCCGCCATCGAGCACCCGGCGGCCAGGTCCGGCAGCACGACCGCCTGCTCGTCGGAGGTGAGGATGTCCGCCGACTCGGCCATGAAGTGGACCCCGCAGAACACCACGTACTCGGCGTCGGGGCGTGCGGCGGCCTCGCGCGCAAGCTTGAAGGAGTCGCCGGTCACGTCCGCGAACGCGATGACCTCGTCGCGCTGGTAGTGGTGACCGAGGACGAACACGCGGCTCCCGAGCGCGGCCTTCGCGGCCCGCGCGCGCTCGGCGAGCTCCGGGTCGCTGGGCGCCGGCAGGTCGCCGGGGCACTCGACTCCGCGCTCAGAGGCCAGGTCGGCGCCTCGCCCGAGCAGGAGGAGGGCGGAAGGGACGGGTTCCGTGAAGGTCGACGTCACGGTCCGATCCTTCCACATGCCGCCTCACCTCCCACGGCCGTAGGACGGTGATGGACAGCACGGCCACCGTGGGAATTCCTGGCGATCGGGGTGGTGCAGGCAGGATGGCCTCGTGCGCGTCCTCATCGCCCCCGACTGCTACGGCGGCACCCTGACCGCCGCCGAGGCGGCCGAGGCGTTGGCTGCCGGATGGCGGCGCGGCGCGCCGACGGACGAGCTCGCCCTGGTGCCGCTGGCGGACGGCGGTCCTGGGTTCATCGACGCCGTGGCGTCCGGAACGGGCGGCGAGCGTGTCCCCGTCGTCGTGACGGGCCCGCTCGGCGAGCCGGTGCCGGCCGCGATCCTCGTCGTGCCGACGGATGCGGGTCCGGTGGCCTACGTGGAGTCGGCCCACGCGACCGGCCTGCACCTGGTGCCGGTCGACCGGCGCGATCCCACGCGGACGACGTCCGTCGGCGTGGGCGAGCTGGTGGCTGCGGCGTGCGAGCTGGGCGCGCGCAGGGTGGTCGTCGGGCTCGGTGGGTCCGGCACGAACGACGGCGGGGCGGGACTCCTCGCGGGGCTCGGCATGGCGTCGCCCGCGCTGCGTCGCGGGGGCGGCGCGCTGGCCGTGCTCGCGGACGACGACCTCGCCGACCTGGCGGCCGCGCGCGGTGCCGTGGCCGGGGTGGACCTCGTGGTCGCGGTGGACGTCGACGTCCCGCTGCTCGGTCTGCACGGTGCCAGCGCCGGCTTCGCACCGCAGAAGGGCGCGACGCCGGAACAGGCGCAGGAGCTCGAACGTGCCCTGGGGCACTTCGCGGCGCTGGTCGCCGCGCAGGCGCCGGCTACGCCGGCCGCCGGGGGACTGATCCCGCTGAGCTCGGGCGGTCCGGGGAGCCGCTGGGCGCAGCTGCCGGGTGCGGGTGCGGCAGGCGGGCTCGGCTTCGCGCTCGCCGTCCTGGGTGGGCGCCTGCTGCCCGGCGCCGACGTGGTGGCCGACGCCGTGGGGCTGGATCGCGCGGCCGACGCGGCGGACCTCCTGGTGACGGGGGAGGGGACTCTCGACTGGCAGTCCCTGCACGGGAAGGTCGTGGCCGCGGTCGCGCGACGAGGCCTCGCGAGGGGACTGCCGGTCGTCGTGGTGGCGGGCCAGGTGGCCCTGGGGCGCCGGGAGTGGGGCGCGGCGGGTATCTCGGGCGCCTACGCCGTGGCGGAGCACGCGGCGGAGGTCCCGGGTGCGCTGGCCGATCCGGCCGCTACGCTCGCCGCGCGCGCAGAGCGGGTCGCGCGCACCTGGTCGCGCTGAGCGTCCCGCTGGTCCTCGGGACCTGTGACGCGTACCTCAGCGGCAACAGGTCGTACTCTGGAAGAACAGGCCCGGGCCGGGCGTTTTCACCGTTGACGGCCCCCACCGAGGAGACACCATGACCGAGACCACCCAGACCGCCACGCACGGTGTGAACCTGACCGACGTCGCCGCCGCCAAGGTGCGCGCGCTGCTCGAGCAGGAGGGTCGTGACGACCTGCGCCTGCGCGTCGCAGTCCAGCCGGGCGGGTGCTCCGGGCTCATCTACCAGCTGTACTTCGACGAGCGGACGCTCGACGGCGACGCGGTGCGCGACTACGACGGCGTCGAGGTCGTCGTCGACCGGATGAGCGTGCCGTACCTCGAGGGCGCGACGATCGACTTCGCCGACACCATCGAGCGCCAGGGCTTCACGATCGACAACCCGAACGCGGGCTCGTCCTGCGCGTGCGGCGGCTCGTTCGCCTGATCTTCCTCGACCCGCGAGGGGCCGCCCGGTGTCCGGGCGGCCCCTCGTCGTCTTTGTGCGTCCGGCGCTCCGCTCATGCCGGGCGGTATTCCGATGAGACCGTGTGCGGGGGAAGGAATCGCTGGACGTCGGGCCGGAACCAGTCGAGACACCGGTCGTAGATGACGATCTCGCCCCCGACTCGCGCCATGTAGACGACATCGCGTTCCCAAAGGAAGAGAGCTGAGGCATCGAATTCCGTCACGAGGTGCGGCACCGTGACGAAGAGCCCTCGCACAGCCTCCTCGCGGGCGTCAGGATCGCCGCGGTTCTCGATGAACCAGGGGATCTCAATGGTGATCGGACCGTCGAGCTGATCGTCGAAGTCCACCGAACTCATGCCGCGGCCTCGGACTGCGAAGGACAGTGCGCCATGGCGCACCCAGCCGCGTTCGTCGGCCTGACCGAAGCGTCCCTCCAGCCACGTCTCGACGGTTGCGGTGCTCGCCGAGCAGTGCGCGAGCAGGGTGTACGACCACACGGTTTGCTCTTCTCCTAGGTCACGGGAACAAGGGGATGACGTCGCCACCGCGAACGACGATGACTTCGTAGAGACCATCGATGGGGTATCGGAACTGCTCGCGTAACGCGTCGAGCGTGACGGGCGAGTCGTCCATGTTGAGGACGACTCGCTGCGTCTGACCCTGGTCCACCTTCTCGCGGATCTTCTCCCAGATGGCCCGGACCTTGTCCGTGGTGGGCGCGTACGCATCGAAGATCTTGCCCTCGATGCGGAAGTCGGGGTTCTTCGGTCCGTCGGTGACCGGTCCGCGCTCGACGTCGTAGCCGTGCTGAGCGAGCGTATGGGCCGACTCATCCTGACGCCGCAGGGCGCGGACGTTGTCGGCGCTCGCGTTCGGTGAGGGGAGTTCCGTCCGGCCGCGGGG
>JAEWYD010000028.1 GCA_023462275.1 Actinomycetes bacterium | reverse complement strand
GTGTGCGTGCTCGCGGGGTGCCAGGGCTCGGGCATGGGCTCGGGCACGGGCTCGGGTGGCGCCGGCCCGTCCGGCGACGACGGCGGGGACGTGCCCACGCCGGGCTCGGCCGCCGACGTCGTGCTCGTCGTGCGCACGGGCGGCGGCTTCGTGCCGGTGGGCTACGACTTCTCCGCCGTGCCGTCGCTCGTCGTGTACGGCGACGGGACCGTCGTCGTGCCCGGGGCCCAGGTGGACGTCTTCCCGGGCCCGGCGCTCCAGGACCTGCAGGTGCACCGGCTCTCGGACGCCCAGCTCGCGGACCTGGTCGAGGCAGCCGCCGACGCCGGGCTGCTCGCCAACCCGCCGGACTACGGCCTGCCCGGCGTGACGGACCTGCCGACGACGCAGGTGGAGCTCACCGTCGACGGCCGCACCTACGCCCACGGCGCGTACGCACTGGGGTTCGCCGACGACGAGCTCCCGCCCGCGCAGAGCGAGGCGCGGACGGCGCTGCGGGGCTTCCTCGACCGGGCGGACGGGCTGGTGGCCGCGGCGGCGGAGCGCGGCTGGGAGTACGACCCCACGGCCGTGGCCGTCATGGCGCTCCCGACGCAGCGCGAGCTGCCGGCAGGCCAGGAGGGCCAGGCGCGGACGGTCGTGGCGTGGCCGCTCGACGACGTCGCGCTCGCGGACGCCTCCCGGTGCCGGGTCGTGGCCGGCCCGGAGGCCGTCGCGCTGCTCGACGTCGCTCGGGAGGCCGACCAGCTGACCGTGTTCGACCAGGGCGGCGCCACGTACGGCGTCTGGTTCCGCCCGCTGCTGCCGCACGAGCACACCTGCGCGGACCTCGGGTACACGGAGTAGGCAGGACTAGGCAGGAGTAGGCACGGAAGACGCACTGGGTAGGCAGGGCCGCGGCGGCACGAGCGCGGGGCTGCCCGGCCGGAGGGTCCGGCGCTCGCCTGCCGTTAGGGTCGGCGGGTGCCGTCGTACCGGGTGCGGATGATCGTGGGAGACCTGCGCCCCGGCGTCGACCCCGCGGACGTCCTGCCTGCCGCCGCCGACGCGGCCTGGGAGATGGTCGCGGTCGAGGGGACGTCGCTGGAGGTGGTCCGCGGTGAGCCGCGGTTGACGGTGCGCTTCGAGGCCGCCGACGACGAGACGGCGGGTGCGGTGCGGCACGCCGTGGTGTCGCGGACGGACGCGCTGGTCGAGGTGATGGCGGCGCGCGTGACACGTCGCTGGGGCGCGCGCTGGTACCCGCTGCGGGGATGAGGGCGGGCATGAGGGCGGGCATGACCGCGGGCCAAACGCGACAGAGCCCGGCGGGGCTGGTCCGCCGGGCTCTGTCGGTGCCCGTCACGGTGACGGGCGAGGTCTCTCAGTTGCCGCCGTGGACGTGCTCGGTCCAGGTGGTGCCGTCCCAGTAGCGCAGCGGCGCCTTGCCGTGCGGGTCCGGGTACCAGCCGGCGGGGACGGCCGCAGCGGGCTGCTCCGCCGCGGCGACGGGCTGCTCGGCGACGGGCGCCGGCTCGGGAGCGGCGACGGGCTGCTCGACGGGCTGGGCGACCGCCGGCGCGGCCGGCTCAGCCTGCTGCGGGTACGACGGCGACGCGGCCTGGCCGTAGGGCTGGGCGGGGGCCTGGCCGTACTGCTGGGCGGGGGCCTGGCCGTAGCCCTGCGCCGGGGCCTGGCCCTGGGGCGGGAGGCTGTAGCCCGGGGTGGTCGGCTGCGCGAGCGCCTGGCCGAAGACCTGCTTGAAGGCCGCGCCGTCGCCCTTGCCGCCCGTCACCAGGCCGAAGATCGACAGGCCCAGGGCCGCGAGGGCGCCGAGCGTGACGAGGATGAGGCCGGCGCCCGGCTTGATGTCCGCCATGCCGCCCAGGTCGCCGAAGCGGCTCGAGTTGGTGGCCAGGGCGTGCAGCGCGATGACGACGACGGTGCCCGAGAGCGCGGTCGCCGCGACGATCGTGGTCCGGTTCCAGAACCACAGCAGGGCGCCGATGGCGAGCGCCGCCAGGAGGGCCACGGGGCCGTCGTTGCCGTACTCGAAGCCGCCTGCGCTCTCGGAGCCGATGCTCGACACCGACCACCAGGGCAGGAGCGAGCCGAGGAGGATCACCGCCGCCGAGACCAGTCCACCGATTCTGCCGAGCATGTGCTCTCCTCTTCCCGGGCACCGCGGTGCCGTGTACGTCGCGTCAAGTGCGCGCGCCAAGCATGCCAGTCCGAGGGGTCGGCGTCAGGCGTTGCCGCCGTGGACGTGCTCGGTCCACCGCGTGCCGTCCCAGTAGCGCAGCGGCGCGGCGCCGGTCGGGTCCGGCAGCCACCCGGCGGGGACGGCCGCGGGCTGGGCGACGGGTTGGGTGAACGGCTGGGCGACCGGCTGGGCGACGGGCTGGGTGAACGGCTGGGTGAGCGGCTGGGCCGGCGGCTGTGCGAAGGGCTGCCCGTACGGCTGGGCCGGCGGCAGCCCGTACGGAGCCGGGCCGGCAGACGCGGGGGCCTTGCGGATCGTCACGATGCCGACCACGGAGGCGGCGGTGGCGGCCAGCCCGCCGAGCAGGACGAGGACCAGCCCGACGCCCGGCGAGACGTCGCCGAGGCCCCCGAGCTCGTCGGCGACGTTCGCGACGTCGGCCAGGTCGTAGAGGGCGACGACGACGACGATCGCGCCGAGCACGGTCGCGGCGATGGCGGTGCCGCGCCGCCACAGCCCGAGCAGGACGCCGATGCCGATGGCCAGGATCAGGGTGATGACGCCGTCGCCGTCCGTGCCGTTGACGCTCGCCGAGCCGAAGAGCGACGACACGGTCGCCCACGGCAGCACCGAGCCGATCAGGATCACCACTGCGGCGATGAGGCCGCCGACTCTGCCCACCATGGGTCCTCCTCCGTCCGGGGCGTCGTCGACGCCGCCCACGCGTGCACATCTCGTGCACACGGCGTGCACATCGGGTGCACATCGCGCGCACAGCATGGCAGGGTTCGGGCGCGCCGCGGGGGCGACTCGTGCGTCGGCCGCCGACTCAGCTGGCGGGCCCTCTTCCACGGCAGCGCACGGCGGGTGCGGCGTCAGGCCGACACGGTGGTGACGACCGTGGTCGTGTTCGTGAAGAGGTCCAGCACCGGGCAGTGCTGGTCGACGACGGCGTGCAGCTCGGCGTACCGCTCGGCCGACTCGGGCCCGGTGAGCTGCACGTCGAGGCGGATCTCGCTGAAGCCGGGGCGCACGGCGTCGTCCAGGCCGAAGAAGCCGCGCACGTCGAGGTCGCCGACCGCGGTGATCCGCACGTCGTCCACCGTGATGCCCAGGCGCGCCGCCCAGAAGCGGTACGTCACCACCTGGCACGAGATGAGCGCCCCGAGCGCGTACTCGACGGGGTTCGCGGCGGAGTCGTCGCCGCCGAGCGAGGCCGGCTCGTCGACGACGTAGGAGTGCTGACGGCTGGTGAGCTCGGTGGCGACCCAGCCGGAGCCGGTGCCGGTGGCGCGGAACTGGACCTCGGCGGCGCCGGGGGCGTCCGCGAGGGCTCCGGCGGTGGCGGTGATGATGGCGCCGAGGCGCTCGTCCCGCTGCTCGCGGATCTCGGCGGCGACGGTGCTGGCGTGGTTGGCGGTCGTGGTCATGGTGATCTCCTCTGCTGTGCCGTGGCTGGGCCGCGCGGGGCGCGGCGCCCGTGGGTGGGCGGAGGCGGGCGCGGCGACGGCGGCGGAGTGCGCACGGGCTGCGGCTCGGTGAGCCGGTCCGGTGACGCGTGGGTGCCGCAGCGGGGAGAGCCGCGCCCTACGGCATTCGACAGCAGCGGGCGACGACGACGGCGCGCCGGCTCGCGAGGAGCTCGGCGGGGCGCGCGTCGGTCATGGGACGAGGTAATCAGCCGGTCCACGGCGTGGCAATCGGCGTCCCGGCATCCGGACGTCGCCCCGCGGGCCGCACCGCCGCGCGCGGAGCGAACCCGCACGACGCGCCCGCGCGTCGCAGCAGGTCCGCTCCGCCTCGCGGTGCGGCCGCGGGGTCAGAGGGTCAGCGCGGCCAGGTAGCCGGCGTTGATGGCCTCGCCGACCTTCGCCGGCTGCACGCAGTCGCCCACGGCCTGCACCTGGTGGCCCGCGGCGGTCAGGGCGTCGGCCAGCGCGGAGTCGGCCCGGACGCCGAACGCGGTCACCACCGTGTCGGCGTCGACGCGGACCTCGCCGTCCGGGCCGACGGCGGTCAGCCCGGCCGCGTCGAACGCGGTCACCCGGTGACCGGTCAGCACCCGGACTCCGGCCTCGGCGAGCTTGGTCATCAGGGTGATGAGGTTGATGAACAGCAGGTCGGGTGCGATGGCGTCCGCCATCTCGACGATCGTGACCTCGTGGCCCTCCTGAGCCAGCTCGAGCGCCAGGTCAGCGCCGGACAGCCCACCACCGGCGACGGCGACGCGGTGGCCCACCCGATCGCGCTGCACGTGCGCCTGCACCACGTCGAGCACGTTCGGCCCGTCGGCGCCGTCGATCGGCAGGGTGATCGGGTCCGCACCGGTGGCCACGACGACCGCGTCCGACGCGGCGATCTGCGGGGAGTCCGCCACGACCTCGGTGCCGAGGTGGATCGTCACCGCGAGGTCGGCCAGCTGCCGCTCCCACCAGCCGATCATCACCCGCAGCTCCTTCTTGAACTCCGGCGTCGCGGCCGGCGCCAGCACGCCGCCCAGCTCGCCCGACCTCTCGTAGACATCCACGACGTGCCCGCGGAGCGCCGCCACGCGCGCCGCCTCGAGGCCCGCCGGGCCGCCGCCGACGACGGCCACGCGCCGGGGTGCGTCCGCCGCGGTGATCGTCCGGTCCAGCTCGTGGCCCGCGCGGGGGTTCACGGCGCAGCCGATGGTCGCGCCGCCGAAGATGTTGCCGATGCACATCTGGTTGCACCGGATGCAGGGCCGGATGTCGTCGCGGCGCCCGGCGGCCAGCTTCGCCACCCACTCCGGGTCCGCGATGAGCCCGCGTCCGACGCCGACGAAGTCCGCGTCGCCAGCGGCCAGCACGGCCTCGGCGGTCTCCGGGTCGAGGTTCCCGACGGCCATCACCGGAATCGTCACGACCTGCTTCATGGCGGCCGCGGACGGCACCATGCAGCCGTCGCCCAGGTAGTAGGGCGGGAACACCCAGTCCATGGCGTCGTACGCGCCGTCGTCGACCATGAGCAAATCCAGCCCGGCCGCCTCGAGCAGGCGCGCGATCTCCTGCGCCTCGGCGACGTCGCGCGAGCCCGCCATCTTGTTGCTGACCGACAGCCGGAAGCTGACCGGCGTCGTCGGCGCCGCCGCCTTGACCGCCGCGACGATCTCGGTGGCGAAGCGCGCCCGGTTCTCGACCGAGCCGCCGTACTGGTCGGTCCGGCGGTTCCACTGCCGGCCGAGGAACTGGTCGATCAGGTAGCCGGTGTGGCCGTGCAGGTCGATGAGGTCCACGCCGGCGGCGGCGCAGCGGGCGGCAGCCTCGCCGAAGCGGCGGACCAGGAGCTGCACCTCGTCGGTGGCCAGCGGCCGGCACAGGACGCTCGGGTCGAAGTAGTTCGGGTTGTCCGAGGCGGAGATCGGGGGCCGCTCCGGCGTGTACGCGGGGTTGTTGCGGCCCATGCCCGCAGTCAGCTGGACGCCGAGCAGGCCGCCCTTGGCGTGCACGGCCTCGGCGAGCCGGGTGAGCGCGGGGAGCGCGGCGTCGGAGTCGGCGTGCGCCAGGCCCACGGTGAGCTCAAGCTCCCGACTGACGGCGGTGAGCTCGGTGACGACCAGGCCGGCGCCGGTGCCGGCCCGCTCGGCGTACCAGGCGACCTGGCGGTCGGAGAAGTGGCCGTCCGCGTCGGCGAGGCTGGTGCCCATCGGCGGCATGATCACGCGGTTCGCCAGCTCGAGGCCGCCGATGCGGCCCGACGCGAGCACGTGGTCGAAGGAGGTCATCGTCGTTCTCCTGTGCTCCGGCGCACGGTGGTTCGTGTCGGCTGGTGCCCCTGCGGGGCGGCGCGGCACCGGTGCGGGGCGCCGGCGGCCCGCATCGATACGACCCCATCGTGGGGTCGTGCCCGACGGCCTCCGGTGGGCCCCTCGTCCCACGGCCGTTCGTCCTGGGGAGGCCGGGTTTTCCCATGTCCTCGCGACGGCCCGCGTCCGCGGCGTGGGCGGGTTGGTAGGTTCGGCGCGTCCGCGAGCCGGGGAGGTGCCGTGGCGGGAGAGCCGACGACGCCGGGCGGCCCGGCCGGTGCACAGGGAGCGCGCGTCCCGCCGTGGTCGGCGCGCGTGGCCCGGCAGCCGACGATCCTCCTGCACGCCTCGTGCGGCCCGTGGGTCACGCTCGACTCCTTCACGGCGGCCGCCCGGCGGCACGGGTTCGCGCCCCGGCGCGTCCAGGGCGGCGTGCGGGCGACCCGGGGGATGCGCGGCGGCGGGCTCCTCGCGGAGATGCTGCAGCTCGGGGCCCTGCTGCCCATCCACCGCGTGGAGGTGGTCGCGACCGTCGTGACGGTCATGGCGGAGGGGGACGGGCGGGCCGGCGTCGGCGTGCCCGGCGCGGAGGCGGCCGTGCGCGTGACGTGCGCGGCCGGCGCGCGCGAGCTGCGGG
>JAEWYD010000027.1 GCA_023462275.1 Actinomycetes bacterium | reverse complement strand
GAGGTCGGCAGCGGCCGCGACGGCGGGCACCGCGGGGGGCTCCGGTGGGAGGGCGCGCACGGCCGGGACGTTCGCGGTCACCGTCACCGTCCGCGGGGCTGTCGTCGGTGCAGCGCAGCCCGCGATCGCCAGGCCCACGGACGCGGCGAGCGTGGCGCCGAGCACGGGCACCGCACGTCGCACGGGGCGTCCCGACCGCGTCGTCATGCCTCGACCGTAACGCCTCGCCGGGCGATGATCGCCAGCCCGACTTAGCCTGCGGCAATGACGCCGACCCCCGGGCGCCGCACCGACGAGGCGGGCCCCGCACCCCAGGCCGCGCACGACGACGCGCCCGAGGCGCCCCGGCCGCACCCCGGGTGGCGCCACCGCCTCCTGCGTGCGGCGGCCCTGGCCGCGGCCGTCGGCATCCCCGTGACGGCGCTGGCCGTCGTCGTGCGGTCCCAGAGCTCGCCGGTCGTCCACCTCGACCAGACGATGGTGCGGGCCGCCACCGACGCCGTCCGCGGCCACGACGGGCTGCGGGAGGCGCTGCTGGCCTGGCAGACGGCGTTCCTGCCGAAGTGGGTGAACATCGCCGTCAGCGGCGTGTGCCTGTGGGCGTGGCGGCGCCACGGCCTGCGGACCCGCGCCCTGTGGGCGTTCGTCACCCTGATGGTCACGTGGAACCTGCAGCTCGACATCAAGCTGCTGGTGCAGCGCGCCCGGCCCGTGGTCGAGGACGCGCTGACCCGCGCGCCGGGCTACTCGTTCCCCTCGGGCCACGCGAGCAACACCTCGTCCGCCGGGCTGGTGCTGGTCATCCTCGTCTGGCCGTTGCTGGCGCGCCGCGGCCGCATCGTGCTGGTCACGGCCGTCTCCGCGGCCGTGCTGCTCACGGCGGCCGACCGGGTGCTCCTCGGCGCGCACTTCCCCTCCGACGTCGTCGCCGGCATCGCGCTCGGGGCCGCCATGACCGGCGCCTCCTACCTCGGCTTCCTGGGCCGGCACCCCGCCGTGCCAGCCCCGCCCGGCCCGCCCGAGCCAGCCCGACCCGCGGCTCCCCCAGCCCCGACCCACCCGGAGGTCGCGCCATGACCAGCCTCGCCGCGTTCGTGCACCGGTACGACGACCCGCGCCCGCCCACCGTGCGGCAGGCGTGGTCGGACTTCGTGCACCGCGCCTTCGTACCGATGCTCGGGCTCTGGGTCGTGGTGACCGGCGTCGGGCTCCTCATCACCGGGCCGCTGGGCGGCCTGCACGGCGAGGACGCCGTCAACACGTGGCTGCAGGAGGGCCGCTCGCCGTTCCTCGACACCCTCACCTACTGGTCGTCCAGCTCGGGCGACGTCCCGCCGATGACGCTTGGCTGCATCGTGCTCGGGGCGCTCATCTGGTGGCGCACCGGCCGGTGGTGGATCGGCGTCCTGCCGGGCATCGCGCTCGCGCTGGAGGCGGCGGTGTTCCTCACGGCGACGATCGTCGTCGGGCGGGGCCGGCCGGACGTGCCGCACCTGGACGACTCCCCGCCCACCTCCGGCTACCCCAGCGGGCACGTCGGTGCCTCGGCCGCCTTCTACCTGACGCTCGCGCTCCTCGCGCAGCGCATCCGGAACCCATGGCTGCGCCGACTCGTCACGGCCGTGTGCGTCACGGTGCCCCTGCTCATCGCCTACTCCCGGCTCTACCGGGGCATGCACCACGCGACCGACGTCGCGATGGGGGCCCTCACCGGCGTCGTCTGCATGGCGCTGGCCTGGGGGTACCTGCGCCGCGACGCGTCAGACGCGGGCGTACCGGGCGCGCGCGAAGGAGTACAGGCCGTACGCGGCGAAGCCGACCGCGACGAGCACGAGCAGCGCCGGGCCGGCGGACCAGCCCGCCACCTTGTGCAGGGTGGCGTCGAGCCCGGCCGGCTGGTCGCCCTCGGCGCCGACGGCGGCGCCCACGAGGAACCAGGCCACCAGCCCGAGCGCGACCCCTTTGGCGACGTACCCGATGCGCCCGGCCCGGACCGTCCATCGGCCGGGGTGCTCCCGTAGGTCGCGCAGGAACCGCGCGCGCAGCCCCTTGACGACGTGGTAGACCGCGACGCCGGCCACCCCGAGCCCGACGGCGCCGACCAGGAGCCGGCCGGCCTGGTTCGCGAGCAGGTCGCCCGAGAGCGAGCCGCCGGACCCGCCGGAGCCGCCCTGCCCCTGCCCGCCGCCGCCCGACCCGCCGTCGCGGACGACGGACAGCGCCGACCACGCCAGCGCCGCGTAGACGACCGCCTTGCCGGCGGCCTTCACGCGGTCGCCGGTGCCCGTCCGGGCGATGGCCTCGGTGAGCTGCCACAGCGCCAGGAGCACGAACCCCGCGAAGGTCAGCCACAGCAGGATCCCGCCGACGCCGGTGCCGGCGAGGGTGCGCAGGGCGCCCTGCTGGTCGGCCCGCTCCCCGGCGCCCTGCCCGCCGGGGACGTCCACCACGAGCTGGACGGTGAGCCAGGCGATGAGGAGGTGGAGGAGGCCGGACGCAGCGTAACCGAGCCGCGCGCCCGCCTCGACGACGGGGTGAGACCCGGCGCGGACGGCGGCGGACCTGGGGGAAGTCGCCATGGCGCACACCTTCGCACCGTCGGCCCGCTCGCGCTCGCCGAGTGCGGCGTGCGCTCAAGCCTCACCCGACGACGCCCGATGTAGTCCGAGCACCCGTCCGCCACCAGGGGAGCCTGCTGTGTCCGCCGTGCACATCGATTCGACCGTCGCCCGCCCCCGGCGAGCCGCCCGACGCGCCGCGACCGCCGTCGTCGCCGCCGCGGCGCTCTGCCTGGCGGGGCTCGCCCCCGCCGTGGCGAGCGACGGCCCGGACCCGGAGCCGGCGCCCCCGGGCACCTCCGTCACCACGGGGGCCGGGACGTCGCCGGAGGCCGCCGGCCTCGCGGCCGCGCAGTCGTTCCTCGGCATGGCGGCCGCAGCCCCCTGGATGCCGCCGACCGGCTACAGCGGCGAGATCAAGGGCCTGATGGGCGCCTGGGGCGGCTTCACCAACGGCGGGATCCCGCTCTCGGCGCTGTGCTCGCCGTCGTGGAGCAGCAAGAAGGTGCGCTGCGACGCCGCGCACGCGCTCGAGGCGATGAACGCCGAGTACCGCGCGGCCTTCGGCGTCAACATCTCGCTGACGTCGGCCTACCGCACATACGCGGAGCAGGAAGCGCTGCACAAGGCGGACCCGGTGGGCGCCGCGGCGCCCGGGACGTCGAACCACGGCTGGGCGCTGGCGATCGACTTCGGCGGTGGCATCAACACCTACGGAACGGCCCAGCACAACTGGATGCGCAGCAACGCCAACCGGTTCGGCTGGTTCCAGCCGGCGTGGGCGCAGTACTACGGCTCGCTGCCCGAGCCGTGGCACTGGGAGTACGGCGGGGCGGTCGCCTCGGGCAACCCCGCGCACTCGCAGGCGCTCGCGATGGAGCTCACCCGCACCTACGCGTGGGACGGCCCGGCGCAGCGCCAGTGCCTGACCGACCTGTGGACGCTGCAGACGGGCTTCGACTACCACGCCGTCGGCGCGGGCGACCGGCGCGGCATCCCGCTGGCCCCGATGGCGCAGCTGTTCGGGTCCTCGTGGACCTCGTCCTCGCAGGCGACCGCCTGGCTGCAGATCCCCCAGCGGCAGGTCGAGTGGGGTCTGCTCGACATCACGCGCAACTTCGGCTCCCCGTGCGCCGCGTGGGCGTACTGGGGCCCCGCGGTGACCGCCACGGTGACCGGGCCGACGACGGTCCCGGCCGGCGGCGCGACCAGCGTCGACGTGCGGTACGTGAAGCTGCGCGAACCCGTCGCCTCCGCGACCCTCACGGTCCAGAAGCTGGTCGGCGGCGCCTGGGTCGACGCGCAGCAGGTGCCGGTCACCGCCGGCGCCGCCACGCTCCAGCTCTCCCCGGGCTCGACGTCGACCACCTACCGCCTGCGCAACTGGGACGGCTCGGCGCTCAGCGCCGAGCTCACCGTCAACGTCGCCGAGGTGACCACCACGGTGACCGGCCCGACGACGGTGCCCGCTGGCGGCAGCACGACGCTGACGGTCGGCTACGCCAAGGACGCCCAGCCCGTGCCGTCGGCCACGGTGACCCTGCAGCGCATCGCCGACGGCGCGTGGGTGGACGACCAGGCGATCACGATCACCAACGGCACGGGTTCGGTGACCCTCCAGCCGGCCACCACGACGACGTACCGCGTCCGGAACTGGAACACGTCGACGGCGAGCGTGCCCGTCACCATCACCGTCGCCGAGCTCAAGGCGCGGCTGACCGGCCCGCAGGCCGTCGCGCCCGGCGGCACCACGACGGTCGCCGTCACCTACACCAAGGACGGCGCGCCCGTGGCGGCCGCGACGGTGACCCTCCAGGCCGTCGTGAACGGCGGCTGGGTGGACGTCGACACCGTCGCCGTCTCCGGCGGCGCCGGCACCGTGAGCCTGCGCCCCGCGGCCACGACCGAGTACCGCTTCCGGAACTGGAACCTGACCGCCGCGAGCGTGCCGTTCACCGTGGTCGTGGCCGCCGCCGCCTTCTCGGACGTGGCGCCGACGCACCCGCTCCGGGCCAACATCGAGTGGTTCGCGCAGCAGGGCATCACGACGGGGTACCCCGACGGGACGTTCCGGCCGTCGGAGCCGGTCACGCGCGACGCCATGGCCGCCTTCCTCTACCGGCTGTCCGGGCGCCCCGCGTTCACCCCGCCGGCGGCGTCCCCGTTCCCCGACGTGACGACGGCGGACGCGTTCTACCGCGAGATCGCCTGGCTCGCCGCGACCGGCATCACCACGGGGACGCGGCAGCCCGACGGCTCGGTCCGCTACCTGCCGACGGCGCCCGTCGCCCGCGACGCCATGGCCGCCTTCCTCTACCGGATGGCCGGCTCACCCGCCTTCACGCCGCCGGAGCGCTCGCCGTTCGTCGACGTGACGCCGGCGCACCCGTTCTACAAGGAGATCGCCTGGCTCCACGCCGCAGGCATCTCCACGGGCACGGTGCGGGCCGACGGGACGGCGCTGTTCGAGCCGGCGTCGCCGATCTCGCGCGAGGCGATGGCGGCGTTCCTCAACCGGTACGCCACCCGCTGAGCCGCGCTCCTCACGCGAACGCGTCGGCGAGCACGGCGTCGATCATCGACAACCGGTACGCCACCCGTTGAGCAGCGCCCGTCACGCGAACGCGTCGGCGAGCACGGCGTCGATCATCGACTCGACCTCGGCGGCGTGCGGGCCGTCGAACAGAGCCCAGCCGTGCGCGCCGCCGTCCAGCTCGACGAACGTCGACGGGTCGTCGGCGCGCGCGACCTCGCGGGACTCGGCGACGGGCACGGAGCCGTCGTCGGTCGAGGCGACGACCAGGAGCGGGCCGGTGTAGCTGCTCGCGGCCGCGCGTGCGTCGACGTCGTAGTCGGCCGGGGGCGAGAGGGCGACGACCGCCGCGGGCGTGACGTCGAGCTCGTCGGCCAGCGCCGCGGCGTAGCAGCCGCCGCGCGAGGCGCCGACGAACGCCATGTCGGTCACCCCGGCGTCCTGCAGGGCCGCCACGGCGGTGCGGAACGAGACCTCGCCGTCGGACGCCCACGAGAACGACGCGACCGTGTAGCCCTGGTCGGCCAGGCGCTGCGCCTGCTCGGCCCAGCCGCAGTAGTCCGACCCCGCCTGCGGCGCGAGCACGACGCCGTGCGGGCCGTCCCCGAGCACGACCGCGATGGCGGGCACGGACTCCGTCCCGCCGACGACGGCGTGCCCGGCGTCGGGCCAGCATCCGGGAAGGTCCGTGGGCCGCAAGGCCGCGGCGCCCGCGTCGGCCGTCGGGCCCGCCTGCGAGGCGGCGGTCGCGTCGGGAGCCGACGCGGCGTCGTCGTCGGAGCACCCCGCGAGGAGGGCGACCAGCATCAGGGCGGCGGTGAGGGTCACGCCGCGGCGCGGTGAGAGGCTCATGCGCCGTGTATAGCAGCAGGTGGGAGCGCGCCCACCGCGATCGATGGTCTCGATCCGGCCACGATCGACGACGGCGCCCCCCGCCACGTCAGTCGAGGCCGCGGGCGCCGTCGGGCGGGTGCGTCAGATGCCGAGCATGCCGCCCAGGCCGCCGGACTTCTGCTGCGTCTGCTGGGCGCCGCCCGTGACGACCGACTCGCTCGGCTGGACGAGCACGTAGCCCTGGCCGCTGAACGCCATCTGGATCATCTCGCCGGAGCCGCCGCGCAGCATCGACTTGAGGCCGCCGGTGTCCACCCGGATGTCCATGCCGACGCCGGCGGTCCACAGGACGACGGCCTGCGCGTCGGCGAACGTGGGCGCCGACGCGACGTCGAGCGCCACGGGGTCGCCCTTGGTCGTCACGGCGACGTAGCCGGTGCCGCGCAGGGACACGTTGAACAGGCCGCCGGCCATCATCCCGCCTCGCGCCTGGACGCGGTGGATGTCCCACTCGATCGAGGAGGAGAACGCGAGCACGTTGGCGCCGTTGACCGAGATCATGTCGTTCTCCAGGTACATGACCTGGATTTCGGAGGCGAGATCGGCGACGAAGAGCTCGCCCACGCCCGTGCACTGCATCATGTCCACGCCCTCACCGGTGAGCTTGGACTTGATCAGCTTGTCGAGGCCGCCCGAGCCCGTGTTCACGAACTTGACGTCACCCTGGTAGGCGACCATCGACCCGGTCTTCGCCCACACCGGGCCGTAGCCCATCTGGATCTTGAGAAGCTTCTTGTTCTGCAGCGAGAACGGGTCCTGCGACGCGTTCTCCTTGTAGTCCTGGAACAGCGAGCCGTGGATCGGCATGGGGGTCTCCTCGAGTCCGGCACACCCGGATGACCGGGTTGCTCGAACCCTAACGAGGCCGCCCCCCACTGCGTAGGCTTTCGAGCCGAACGGGCGAACCGTCCCGGATGTCACGAAGGCGAAGGAGCGGAAGATGGGCTTTCTGGACAAGGCCAAGGCCGCCGCGAGCGACCTGGCCGCCAAGGCCGACTCGGCCCTGAACAACGCCGCCAGCGGGGGCGGGGTCCGACCCGCGGACGCCGACAAGTACTTCCGGGACCTCGGCGTGCTGACGTACCTGGACCTCACCGCCCGGCCGGCCGACGCCGCCGAGCGTGAGCGGGTGCTCGCCTCGCTCCGCGAGCTCGAGGGTCAGGGCGCGCTGCGGTTCACACTGCAGACGACGCCGCCGCCCGCGCCGGGCATGGCGGGCACCACCCCACCGCCGGCGCCCGGGATGGC
>JAEWYD010000026.1 GCA_023462275.1 Actinomycetes bacterium | reverse complement strand
GCGGAGGCCATCGCGCCGCGCACAGGGCCCGCGGGCGAGGCGTCGTCCCCAGCCTGAGCGGGCCCGGGCGGCGCTGCGCCGCGGCGTCGTCGCATCGTGGCGCCCTGGCCGGACCGACCGGCCGTGGACGGAGGGCGTGATGAGCCGCAACGAGATGATGACCACCGCCGTCGGCTGGGCGGCGACGAAGCCGAAGGAGATCACGGCGGGCACCGACGTGCCGTTCACGAGCTTCCGGCTCGCCACGACGCCGCGGTTCTTCGACAGCCGTCGCGGCGGCTGGGTGGACGGTCGCACCGAGTTCATGACCGTGAAGGTGTTCCGGGACCAGGCGCTGAACGTGGCCCTCAGCATCGACAAGGGCGACCCGGTCATCGCCTACGGCCGGATGCGCACCGAGGAGTGGACGAGCGAGGGCGTGGTGCGCACGAGCCTGGTCATCGAGGCATCGGCCGTCGGGCACGACCTGGCGCGGGGCACGTCCGACTTCGTGCGGGTCCGCCGCACGGCCGTGGCGGGGGACGCCGTCGGGGACGGCACGCCGTCGCCCGAGGAGGACCCGTGGGCGGTCGACGCGCGGCCGGCCGTCGACGGCCCGGCCGAGGCGAGCGACGGCGCCGGGGAGGCGGGTGCGTCCGACGGCGAGGGTGCTGGGGACGATCGCGGGAGGAACGGTGCGGGGGCCGCGCACGCCGAGGTCGAGGCGGTCCTGACCCCGTAGGCTGGCCGCTGGCCCGACGACCGCGCGGCCCCCACCCGGACTCCAGGAGCACAGGCAGAACGTGGCCGAGTTCATCTACACCATGTACAAGGCGCGCAAGGCGCACGGCGACAAGCTGATCCTCGACGACGTCTCGATGAGCTTCTACCCAGGGGCGAAGATCGGCATGGTCGGCCCCAACGGCGCCGGGAAGTCGACGATCCTCAAGATCATGGCCGGGCTCGACCAGCCGTCCAACGGCGAGGCCCGGCTGTCGCCCGGGTACTCCGTCGGCATCCTGCTGCAGGAGCCGCCGCTGAACGAGTCCAAGACCGTCCTCGGGAACGTCGAGGAGGGTGTCGCCGAGATCAAGGGCAAGCTCGACCGCTTCAACGAGATCTCCGCCCTCATGGCCGAGCCGGACGCCGACTTCGACGCCCTGCTCGCCGAGATGGGTGAGCTCCAGGAGGCGCTGGACCACGCCAACGCGTGGGACCTGGACGCGCAGCTCGAGCAGGCGATGGACGCGCTGCGGTGCCCGCCGCCGGACGCCGACGTGTCGGTGCTCTCCGGCGGCGAGCGCCGCCGGGTCGCCCTGTGCAAGCTCCTGCTCGAGAAGCCGGACCTGCTGCTCCTGGACGAGCCGACCAACCACCTCGACGCCGAGAGCGTGCAGTGGCTGGAGCAGCACCTGTCCCAGTACGAGGGCGCCGTGATCGCGGTCACCCACGACCGGTACTTCCTCGACCACGTCGCCCAGTGGATCGCCGAGGTGGACCGCGGGCGCCTCTACCCGTACGAGGGCAACTACTCCACGTACCTGGAGAAGAAGCAGGCGCGCCTCGAGGTGCAGGGGAAGAAGGACGCCAAGCTCGCCAAGCGGCTCAAGGACGAGCTGGAGTGGGTGCGGTCGTCGGCCAAGGGCCGGCAGACGAAGTCCCGGGCCCGTCTCGAGCGGTACGAGGAGATGGCTGCCGAGGCCGAGCGCACCCGCAAGCTCGACTTCGAGGAGATCCAGATCCCGCCGGGCCCCCGCCTGGGCAATGTGGTGCTGGAGGCCACGGACCTGCGCAAGGGGTTCGACGGCCGGGTCCTCATCGACGGTCTCTCGTTCTCCCTGCCGCGCAACGGCATCGTCGGCGTCATCGGCCCGAACGGCGTCGGCAAGACGACGCTGTTCAAGACGGTCGTCGGCCTGGAGCCGCTGGACGCGGGCTCGCTCAAGATCGGCGAGACGGTCAAGCTCTCCTACGTCGACCAGTCCCGCGGCGGCATCGACCCGAACAAGACGCTCTGGGAGGTCGTGTCCGACGGGCTCGACTTCATCAAGGTCGGCAACGTCGAGATGCCGTCGCGGGCCTACGTCGCGTCGTTCGGCTTCAAGGGGCCGGACCAGCAGAAGCCGGCGGGTGTTCTCTCCGGCGGCGAGCGGAACCGGCTGAACCTGGCCCTGACGCTCAAGCAGGGCGGCAACGTGCTGCTCCTCGACGAGCCGACGAACGACCTCGACGTCGAGACGCTCGGCTCGCTGGAGAACGCGCTGCTCGAGTTCCCCGGCTGCGCCGTGGTCGTCTCCCACGACCGGTGGTTCCTCGACCGCGTGGCGACGCACATCCTCGCCTACGAGGGCACGGAGGAGGACCCGTCGGCCTGGTACTGGTTCGAGGGCAACTTCGCCTCCTACGAGGAGAACAAGGTGGCGCGCCTCGGCGTCGACGCCGCCCGTCCGCACCGGGTCACCTACCGCAAGCTGACGCGGGACTGAGGCCATGGGGGAGGCGCAGGTCCCGGGGCGGCGCGTGCTTGCCGCCCTGACGGACCTGCGCACGGCGGTCGGCGAGCTGCGCCTGCCGCTCGCCCTCCCCGGAGCCGACGACGACCGCCGCCTCGCGGAGCGGCTGCGCGCCCAGCTCGACGACCACCTGCTGCCGCGGGTGCGGCAGCTGGGCGCGCCGCTCCTGGCGGTGGTCGGGGGATCGACGGGCGCGGGCAAGTCGACGCTCGTCAACAGCCTGCTCGGCGAGGCGGTGAGCGCGGCCGGCGTCCTGCGACCCACGACGCGCGCGCCGGTCCTCGTGCACCACCCCGACGAGGCGGCGTGGTTCGCCTCGGACCGGATCCTGCCGCGACTCGCCCGCGCGACGGGGCCGGCCGACGGCGGCATCCGGCTCGTGCCGCACGCCTCCCTGCCGCACGGGCTCGGGCTGCTCGACGCCCCCGACATCGACTCCGTGGTCGTCGAGAACCGGCGCCTCGGCGAGGAGCTCCTGGGTGCCGCGGACCTGTGGGTGTTCGTGACGACCGCGGCCCGGTACGCCGACGCCGTGCCGTGGGACCTGCTGGCCGAGGCGGCCCGGCGCCGGGCGGTCGTCCTCGTGGTCCTCAACCGAGTGGAGCAAGCGGCCAGGGGGGCCGTGAGCGACCACCTGCGCGGGATGCTGACCGAGCACGGGCTGGACGCCCACGTCGTCGTCGTGCCGGAGAGCCCCGTGCACGACGACCTGCTGCCTCCCGCCGCGGTGCGGGAGCTGGGCGCGTGGCTGCGGGGGGTCGTCGGTGACGCGGCCGCCCGGGACGCCGTCGTGCAGCGCACGATCCGCGGGGCGGTGGCCGACCTCGTCGCCGAGGCACCCCGGCTCGCGGCCGCCGTCGACGCCCAGCGCCACCACGCCGACCGACTCCGCGCCGCCGTCGAGACCGCCTACGC
>JAEWYD010000025.1 GCA_023462275.1 Actinomycetes bacterium | reverse complement strand
CGTCTGCCGCGGGGCACCGCCGCGCCCGTGGCCGGGCCTGCCGTGGAGCCGCCGCGCCGCCCGGGGTTCGGCCGGCACGCGCTCGCCACCGTGGTCGGCCTCCTCGTCACGCCGTTCGCGCTGCTGCTCGTCGGCATCGGCGCCTCGGGCCTCGGCGAGCTCGCCGACGACCAGAGCGTCGCGGCCGACTGGCTCTCCTTCGCGCTGCTCCTGGCCGGCGTGGCGGTGCTGGCGGCGATCGTGCTGCTCGGGTCCTGGAGCCCCGCGCTGCCCGTCACGGGCGGGCTCGTCTGGGGCGTCGGCCTCGGCGCGGCGTACCTCGCGGCCCCGTGGGTGCTGTCCGACGCCGCCGCCGAGCTCACGTCCGACGGCTCGGTGCCCAAGCCGATCCAGCAGCTCGCCGACGCGGCGACCAGCGGCTACCTCCTGGCGCTGGGGGTCCTCCTCGTCTGTGCGGGCGTGGCGGCCGGCGTCGCGCGCCGCACGGGCCGCCGCTTCGCGGAGGCCGTCGTGGCGGCCGAACGGGCTGCCGCCGAGCGCGCGAGTGCTGAGCGTCCCGATCCCGTTTTGTCCGACATCGACAGGACTTAAGTCCCGTCCTCGGCTAGCATCGCCACTTTCGGCCCTTGGTCAACTCGGCCCGGGGAGCCGCACCGTCGACGCTGCGCCCGAAGGAGACGTCGTGACCGAGATCGCCGGGGCCTCGAGCCCTCTGGAGAACCTGCTCGCCGAGGACCGTCGCTTCCCGCCGTCCGCCGAGTTCGCCGCCCAGGCGAACGCCCGGGCCGAGCTCTACCCCTGGTCGCAGTCCGACCGCGTCGGCTTCTGGGCCGAGCAGGCGCGTCACCTGCTGGACTGGGACACCCCCTTCACGCAGGTGCTCGACTGGTCGGCCGCCCCAGTCGCCCGGTGGTTCGCCGACGGCCGCCTCAACGCCTGCTACAACGCCGTCGACCGGCACGTCGAGGCCGGCCACGGCGGCCGCACCGCGCTGCTCTTCGAGGGCGAGCCGGGCGACCGCCGCGAGCTCACCTACGCCGACCTGCTGCGCGAGGTCAGCAAGGCCGCCAACGCGCTCACGGCGCTCGGCGTCGGGACCGGCGACCGCGTGGCGATCTACCTGCCGCTGATCCCCGAGGCCGTCGTCGCGATGCTCGCCTGCGCCCGCATCGGCGCGGTGCACTCGGTCGTGTTCGGCGGCTTCTCCGCCGAGGCGCTGCGCTCGCGGATCGCCGACGCCGAGGCGCGTCTCGTCATCACGGCCGACGGCGGCTACCGGCGCGGCTCCGCGAGCGCGCTCAAGCCGGCGGTCGACGAGGCGCTCGCGGGCGAGACCACCGTGGAGCACGTGCTCGTCGTCCGCCGCACCGGCCAGGACGTGGCCTGGACGGACGGCCGGGACGTGTGGTGGCACGACGTCGTCGACGGCGCCGCGGAGGTGCACACCCCCGTCCCCGTGGAGGCGGAGCACCCGCTGTTCATCCTCTACACGTCGGGCACCACGGGAAAGCCGAAGGGCATCTTCCACACCACCGGCGGGTACCTGACGCAGGCGGCGTACACGCACGTCAACGTGTTCGACCTCAAGCCGGAGACGGACGTCTACTGGTGCACCGCCGACATCGGCTGGGTGACGGGCCACACGTACGTCGTCTACGGGCCGATGGTCAACGGCGCGACGCAGGTCATCTACGAGGGCACGCCCGACACCCCGCACCGCGGCCGGTGGTGGGAGATCGTGCAGCGCTACGGCGTCTCGATCCTCTACACCGCCCCGACGGCGATCCGCACCTGCATGAAGTGGGGCGAGGAGATCCCCGGCCAGTTCGACCTCTCGAGCCTGCGGGTCCTCGGGAGCGTCGGGGAGCCCATCAACCCCGAGGCCTGGATGTGGTACCGCCGCGTCGTCGGCGGCGACCGCACGCCGATCGTCGACACCTGGTGGCAGACCGAGACGGGCGCGATCATGATCTCCCCGCTCCCCGGCGTCACCGCCACCAAGCCGGGGTCGGCGATGACGCCGCTGCCCGGCATCGCGGCCGAGGTGGTGGACGAGCTCGGCGACCCCGTGCCGAACGGCTCCGGCGGCTACCTGGTCCTCACCGAGCCGTGGCCGTCGATGCTGCGCGGCATCTGGGGCGACCACCAGCGGTTCGTGGACACGTACTGGTCGCGGTTCCCGGACCAGTACTTCGCGGGCGACGGCGCGAAGAAGGACGCCGACGGCGACCTGTGGCTGCTCGGCCGCGTCGACGACGTCATGAACGTCTCCGGGCACCGGCTCTCGACGACCGAGATCGAGTCCGCGCTCGTGTCGCACCCGATGGTCGCCGAGGCCGCCGTCGTCGGCGCGAGCGACGCCACGACGGGCCAGGCCGTGGTGGCCTTCGTCATCCTGCGCGCCGAGTACCTCGCCTCCGGCGACGGCGCCGACGTCGCCGCCGTCCTGCGCGCGCACGTCACCAAGGAGATCGGCCCGATCGCCAAGCCGCGCACGATCCTGGTGGTGACCGAGCTGCCCAAGACGCGCTCGGGCAAGATCATGCGCCGCCTCCTGCGCGACGTCGCCGAGCACCGCGCGGTGGGCGACGTCACGACGCTCGCGGACTCCTCCGTGATGGACATGATCGCCGCGGGCCTCGCCGGCCCGGCGACCGCCGCGGAGAGCTGACCGGGGCCACGGACGCGCCGGGTCGGTGCCCGGGGGGACGCCGGCCCGGCGCTCGCTCGCGCCTCTAGAACCCCAGCAGGCGGCGCAGGTTGCGCAC
>JAEWYD010000024.1 GCA_023462275.1 Actinomycetes bacterium | reverse complement strand
CGGGTCACGTGCTCCGCGCCGGGGTCGGGGCGGGGCTGGCCTGCGCGGCGGTGGTGCTGGCGGCCGGCGTGGCGCAGACGGTCCGAGTGCCGCGGCGGGGGGTCGCGCTCGCGGGCGACCTCGTGATCACGGCCGCGCCGGTCCTGGCCCTCCTTGCCGCCGTGCTGGACTGGGAGGCGCCGCCGCTGCTGGAGGTCGGTGCCGCTGCGGTCGGCATCGGCGTGGTCGCGGTCGTGGCGTTCGCCGTCGTCCTCGACGTCCGGCTCCCGGCCGTCCCGGCCCGGAGCCTGCGCGAGAGCGGGTCGGTGACGAGCCAGGCGGCGGGCGCCCTGGTGTCGATGGACTCCCGCGAGCTCGGCCGGGTGCTCACCGACAGCGCCGTGCGGATGCGCCGGCGGCGGTGGCGCCGCCTGCGCCTGGCGCGGGGGCCCGCCTCCGCCCTGCTCGTCGCCGACCTCATGGTCCTGCTCCGGTCGCCGCGGCACCTGGTGCAGCTCGTGGTGGCCGTGCTACCCGTGGCGCTGGTGGCCGGCATCCCGCAGCTAGCCGGGCCGCTCGGCTTCGTCGTCGCGCTCGTGGTGTGCGGGTACGTCGCCACGCTGGCGACCGCGGAGGGCTCGCGGCGCGCGGAGATGACGCCGGCGCTCGACCGGATCCTGCCGCTCGACGCCAAGCAGACCCGCCGTCTGCGCCAGGTCGTGCCGGGGCTGGCGATGCTGGTCTGGTCGTGCGGCGCCTTCGCGGCGATCGGCACCTGGGCGGGCGATCTCGGCGCGTGGCTGCTCCTCGCGGTCGCGGGCACGCCGGTGTGGAGCGCGGCCGCCGTGCGCGCGGCCTACCGCCCCGCGCCCAACTGGGGCGGGCCGTTGGTGTCGACGCCCGCCGGACCGCTCCCGGGCGGCGCGGCGGCGGTGCTGGCCCGCGGCCCGGACGTCGTCGTCCTCGGTCTCGTCCCGACGGTCGTCGCGATCGTCCTCGGCCAGGTGACCGCCCCGATCGTCGGCTTCCAGCTCGCGTTCGCCGCCATCTGCTTCGCCGTCGCTTCCAGCACGGACACGCGCTCGTTCATGGAGCGCATGGCGGATGCCTCGACGCCTCCGGGCGGGCGCGCGTGACCAGGATCGTCGCGGGCCGGGCCGGGGGGCGGTCGCTCGCCGTCCCGGGGTCCGGCACGCGCCCGACGAGCGACCGGGTGCGCGAGGCGCTGTTCTCCCGGCTCGACCACGACGGCGTCGTCGACGGCGCGACGGTGTGGGACCTGTACGCGGGCTCGGGGGCACTCGGGCTCGAGGCCGCCAGCCGCGGGGCCCGCGAGGTGGTCCTCGTCGAGGCGGCGCGGCAGGCGGCCGAGGTGTGCCGCCGCAACGTCGCGACGCTCGGGCTGCCGGGCGTGCGGGTCGTGGCGCAGCGTGTCTCGGCGTACCTCCAGACGGCGAGCGGTCCCGTCGACCTCGCGCTCCTCGACCCGCCGTACGACGTCGGCGAACCGGAGCTCGCGGAGGTCCTCGCCGCCCTCGCGCCGCACGTCGCGGCCGACGGCGTCGTCGTGGTGGAGCGCTCGACGCGGAGCCCTGAGCCCACGTGGCCCGCACGGCTTCAGCGCGTCGCCGACCGGCGCTACGGCGAGACGGTGCTCTGGTTCGCCGAGCCGGGCGGGGAAGGGGACGACGGCGACCCCGCGGACCGGGCGGCCGACCCGGCCTAGAGTGGCCGGGTGAGCATCGCCGTCGTACCGGGCTCGTTCGACCCGGTGACCCTGGGCCATGTCGACGTCGTCCGCCGCGCCCGCGCGCTCTTCGACGAGGTCGTCGTGGGTGTCGCGGTGAATGCGGGCAAGTCGCCGCTGCTGCCGGTCGACGAGCGCGTCCGACTCATCGAGGCAGCCGTCGCCGGGCTGCCGGGGGTGCGCGTGGCGGAGGTGCCGGGCCTGCTCGTGGACTTCTGCCGGGCGGTGGGTGCCACGGCCGTCGTCAAGGGGTTGCGCTCCGGTGGCGACTACGACGCCGAGCTGCCGATGGCGTGGATGAACGCGCACCTGGGCGTCGAGACGCTGTTCCTGCCGGCGACGCCCGAGGTGGCCCACATCGCGTCCTCCCTGGTGAAGGACGTCGCGCGGCACGGCGGTCCCATCGACGGACTGGTGCCGGACGGCGTCGCGGCGGCGGTGCAGGCGGCTCTGGAGGGTCGCCTCGGGCGGCAGGTGCGACCGTGACCGACGCGGTGGCCGGCGTCCTGGAGGCACTCGAGCAGGCTCTGGAGCAGGCGCGGGCGATGCCGATGTCGACGTCCGTGCTGGTCAACCGCGCCGAGCTGCTCGAGCTGGTGCACCGGCTGCGCGTCGCGCTGCCCGAGCAGCTCGCCGACGCGGACGAGGTCCTGGCCGGCGCGGACGAGGTGGTGGGCGCGGCGCGCGCGGAGGCGGAGCGCGTCCTGGCCGCCGCGCGTCGTCGGGCCGCGGAGCTCGTCGCAGCCGAGCAGGTGGTCGTCGCCGCCCAGGCCGCGGCCGCGCAGGTGCTGGCGGACGCCGAGGCGGCGGCAGAGCAGGTCCGTCGCGAGGCCGACGACTGGTGCGACCGCCGTCTCGCGGACTTCGAGATCGACCTCGGCCGGGTGCTCGCCCAGGTCCAGGCCGGTCGGGCGAAGCTGGCCGGGCGGCTCGGCGAGCCGACCGACTGAGCCCTGGGCACGCGTTTGGGCGGTCGGCGCGCCTGCCGTACGATGGTGCGCTGGTCCTGCCGCTCATGGCGCGGACCGAGACCCCTCGTCACCGGACCGTCACCGTGGAGCGCCCGATCGCCTTGGATCCCCGTTCGCCGTACGTGCTCGACACTCGCGAGCTCGGCCGCCGCCCGGGGACCATGCGTACGGAGCACCGGACCGTCCCGGCGCCGGAGGACCTCGGTACCGTCGTGATCGGCATCCCCGCCGGGAGCGACCTCGAGCTGGATCTCCGGCTCGAGGCGGTCATGGAGGGGATCCTGGTCTCCGGTTCTGTCCGGGGTCGGGCCGTCGGGGAGTGCGTGCGCTGCCTGGAGGAGGTCGTCGAGGACGTCGACGTGCCGCTCCAGGACCTGTACGTCTACCCCGAGCGGGCTCGCGCCGCGGCAGAGGACGGGGACGACGAGGAGGACGAGCGCGAGCTCGAGGGCGACCTGATCGACCTCGAGCCCGCGATCCGGGACACGGTGGTGCCAGCGCTGCCGTTCCGCCCGGTCTGTTCCGAGGACTGCCCTGGTCTGTGCCCCGAGTGCGGGGCGCGCCTGGCGGACGCCGGACCGGACCACACGCATGAGACCCTCGATCCCCGGTGGGCTGACCTCGGCCGGGCGTTCGACGACAGGAAAGAGAGCTGACCGTGGCTGTTCCCAAGCGCAAGATGTCGCGCAGCAACACCCGGGCCCGTCGGTCGCAGTGGAAGGCCACCGCGGCGACCCTCGACTCGTGCCCGCGCTGCAAGGCACCGAAGCTTCCGCACGCCGCGTGCCCGGCCTGCGGTGCCTACAACGGGCGTCAGTACAGCGAGGCGCTCCGCTCGGAGCACGAGGTTCGCTGAGCACGGCCTTCCCGGTCCGTTGACGCAGGCACCCGCCGAGCAGCTGATCGCACAGCTCGGGGTCCAGGTGGACCCCGAGCTGCTCGTGCTCGCCCTGACGCACCGCTCGTTCGCCCACGAGGCGGGCGGGATCCCCACCAACGAGCGCCTGGAGTTCCTCGGGGACACCGTCCTGGGCCTCGTGGTCACGGAGGCGCTCTACCGCCGCCACCCCGACCTGTCCGAGGGTGAGCTGGCGAAGATGCGCGCCGCGACCGTGTCGCAGCGGTCCCTCGCGGCGATCGCGCGCACCCTCGGCCTCGGCGGCTACCTCCTCCTCGGCAAGGGGGAGCTCGCGACCGGCGGACGGGACAAGGACTCGATCCTGGCCGACACGCTGGAGGCGCTGTTCGGGGTCGTGTACCTCACCCACGGGCTCGAGCCGGCCCGCGTCCTCGTCGAGCGCCTCGTCGACCCGACGCTCGAGGTGGCGGCGGACCTGGGCGCCGGCCTGGACTGGAAGACGTCGGTGCAGGAGCTGGCCGCCCGGCTGGGCAAGGGCGCCCCCGAGTACGAGTGCGAGGGCGAGGGCCCGGACCACGCCCGCACCTTCAGCGCCCGCATCCTGCTGGACGGCGAGGTGTGGGGCACGGGCACGGGGTCGGCCAAGAAGGTTGCCGAGCAGGAGGCCGCGGCGTCGGCCTATGCGGCGCTCAGCGCGCTGCCCCAGGACGCCGGCCCGCGCGTCGAGGCGTAGAGGGTCGAGGCGTCGGTGCCCGAGCTGCCGGAGGTCGAGACCGTCCGGGCGGGGCTCGCCGGGCACGTGCTCGGACGACGCGTCACCGGCGTCGACGTCCTGCGACCCTCCGCGGTCCGGCGGCACGAGGGCGGCGCCGCGGAGTTCGCTGCCCTGCTGCGTGGCCGCACGCTCGCGGCGGCGGTGCGGCGCGGCAAGTTCTGCTGGCTGCTCCTCGACGAGCCCGGGCCCGGCGCGGCGGACGCGCTGATGATCCACCTGGGCATGAGCGGGCAGATGCTGGTCCAGCCGCCCGACGCCGAACCCCACCGCCACCTGCGCGTCCGGCTGACCCTCGAGGGCCCCGATGGCCCCGGGGTCCTCGACTTCGTGGACCAGCGGACCTTCGGCCACCTGTCCGTGTGCGCGCTGCAGCCCACCGCGGACGGGGCGCCGGGCGGCCAGGGCAGCGCGGTCGCCGCCGTGCCGGACCCCGTCGGGCACATCGCCCGCGACCTGCTCGACCCGTACCTGGACCGCCCCGCCCTCGTGGCGGCGGTCCGCCGTCGGCGGACGGGGATCAAGCGCGCGCTGCTGGACCAGACCCTGGTGTCGGGCGTCGGGAACATCTACGCGGACGAGGCGCTGTGGCGGGCCCGCGTGCACTACGCGACGTCCACGCTGCGGATGCGCCGGGTGCCCGAGGTGCTCGACGCCGCCGCCGACGTGATGCGTGCGGCGCTCGCCGTCGGCGGGACGAGCTTCGACGCGCTCTACGTGAACGTCAACGGCGCCAGCGGGTACTTCGACCGGTCGCTGGCGGTGTACGGCCAGACGGGCCGACCGTGTCCGCGGTGCGGCGCCCGGATCGTGCGCGAGGCGTTCATGAACCGGTCGTCCCACCGCTGTCCACAGTGTCAACCGGTGCCACGTCCGGGGCGCCTGTCGTCCTGACGGCCCACGGTTGCCTAGGATGCGGGACGTGGCAGCCAACGTCCCGCAGACCGGGTCCGAGCGTGAGATCGCCGTCATGATCGTCGACGACCACGAGGTGGTCCGGCGGGGTATCGCCGAGGTGGTGGATCGCTCCGAGGGCATGACCGTCGTCGCCGAGGCCGGATCCGTCGCCGAGGGCGTGCGCCGGGCGACGCTGGTCCGTCCGCAGGTGGTCCTCGTGGACCTCCAGCTGCCGGACGGCACGGGCATCGACCTCATGCTGGCGCTCCGCGACCAGCTGCCGGAGGCGAAGTCGGTGGTCCTGACGTCCTTCGACGACGACGACGCGCTCGCCGCGGCGCTCGACGCCGGCGCGTCGGCCTACCTGCTCAAGAGCGTGCGCGGCGCGGAGATCGCCGACGTCATCCGCTCCGTGGCGGCCGGCCGCACGCTGCTCGACGAGCGGACGGTGACCCGGCGTCGGGCCGATCACGACGACCCGACGGCGGACCTCACGCCGAGCGAGCGCAAGGTGCTCGACCTCATCGGCGAGGGCATGTCGAACCGGGAGATCGCCGAGCGCCTCGGCGTCGCCGAGAAGACGGTCAAGAACCACATCACGTCGCTGCTCAGCAAGATGGGCCTGCAGCGCCGCACGCAGGTGGCCGCGTGGGTGGCGGGCCGCAAGCACTCCGCCTGGCGTAGCGAACCTACGGACTGACGCTCCAGGACCACAGCTGCGCGCCGGTGTCGTCGGTGATGTGTACGCGCGCGGCGTCCGTGAGGTCGAGGTCGACGAGGAGGGACGCCGAGCCGTCGGCCGCCGTCGACCGGTAGACGTAGCGCGCGTTGGTGAGCGTGACCGCCGCGGTGGTCGCCGTCGTGAGCCAGGGGTGGCGGCGGCGCAGGCCGATCAGGTCCTGGTGGGCACGGTAGGTGGCTGTGCTGCCGTCCGACAGGCCGGCGGGCGAGGCCGGGAAGGCGGGCCGGACGTCGTCGTCACCGCCGAGGCGGTCCTCCTTGACGCCCGTGAAGCCGTGCTCGTCGCCTGAGTAGATGCTCGGGATGCCGCCCACCGTCATGAGGACGGCGAGCGCGACGACGGCCCCGTCGGCACCGACGGTGCTGGCGATGCGCGTGACGTCGTGGTTGCCGACGAACGTGGCGGGCGTGAAGCGCTGGAGGAACTCGGCGTGCCGCACGAGCGCCCAGTCGAGCTCGAAGAAGTTCCGGTCGCGGATGCTCGACCAGATGGCCTTCCACAGCTCGTACTGGGTGACGGAGTCGATCCCGGACGCCGTGACGTAGCCGGCGTAGTCGCCGTGGATCATCTCGCCGAGGAACCAGGCGTCCGGGTGGTGCTCACGGACGCGCGGGAGGACGCGGGCCCAGAACGCCGGGTCGACGGCGTAGGCCGCGTCGAGCCGCCACGCGTCAACCCCGCGGTCGAGCCAGTGCCGCATGACGTCGGTGACGAGGTCCGCGACGGCCGGCGCCATGTGGTCGAGGGCGACGAGCGACCCGTGACCCTCGAAGTCCCGCGGGCGGGGGTGCCCGGGGTCGCTGCGGTCGATCGCGAACAGGTCGGCGGTCGCACCTGCGAAGCCCTCTGCGGCGGCCTGCCGGAAGCGCGGGTGGCGGTCGCCGACGTGGTTGAAGACGCCGTCGAGCCCGACGCGGAGGCCGCGGGCGTGGCACGCCGCGACGAGCACGTCCAGGTCCGCCTCGCTGCCGAGGCGGGGGTCGACGCGGTAGTGGTCGAGGGTGTCGTACCCGTGGGTCCAGGAGTCGAAGACGGGGCCGAGCAGGACGCCGTTGACGCCGAGCTCGACCGCGTGGTCGAGCCACGGGAGGAGGCGCAGCAGCCGCGGTTCCCCGGACGGCCGCCAGTCCGCGCCGTCGGGCACGTCGGCCGGCGGCCGGATGGGCGCGCCGCAGAACCCGAGCGGGTAGACGTGCCACCAGATGCAGCTCTCGGCCCAGACGGGCACGGCGACCTCCTAGTAAGTGAACTTCAGTAGCGCTAGTGAGCGTAAGCCACTAACGCTACGATGGGCAACATGGCCCGTACGGATCGGACGCCGCGGCGTCGGCTCGCCCCCGAGGAGCGCCGCGAGGCGATCCTGGCGGCCGCCGCCGAGGCGTTCGGCCGCCGTCCGTACGAGGACGTCGGCGTGGCAGGCGTGGCAGCGGCCGCCGGCGCCTCGGAGGCCCTCGTGTACCGCTACTTCGCGGGCAAGGCGGAGCTCTACGCGGCCGTCCTGGCGCGGGCGGGGGAGCGGGTGCGCGCCCGCCGGGACGCGGCCGTCGCCGCGCTTCCCGACGGCGTCCCGCTGCGCGACCGCGTCCGTGCCCTCACGCTCGCGACCGTGGCGGAGGTCGCGGTCAACCCCGCCGGCTGGGCGTCGGCCGTGCGGCGCCCGGTCGGGGAGCCCGAGACAGCGGAGGAGGTGCGCCGCCGGCTGCGTGCCGCCGACGTCGACACGCTCCGCGCGACGCTCGAGCCGCGCACCGACGCCCGCCACGACTACGCCCTGACCGCGTGGTTCGGCTTCCTCGACGCGGCTTGCGCGCACTGGGCCGCGCGCGGCTGCCCCGAGGCCGAGCGCTGGCCGCTCGTGGAGGCCGCTCTCGGGGCGCTGCAGGGCGCGCTCGGCGACTGGGCCGCCTGACCGGACGGTCAGCCGCGGCGCGTGCCCTTGAGGGGCGCGGACCACACCAGGAGCGTCCCGCGGCCCTCCGCGGTCGCGCCGAGGCTGAACGTGCCGCCGTGCCGACGCGCGCGCGCCGCGAGGTTGTCGGTGCCGGACTTGCGGTCCCGCTCCGCCGGCAGGCCGGCGCCGTCGTCCTCGACCTCGATGACCACGCGACCGTCCATGCCCTCGCCGGAGACCTCGACGCGAACGGCGACGCCGGTGGCCTGCGCGTGGCGGGCCGCGTTGGCGAGCCCCTCGCGGACCACGGCGACGACGTCGTCCGACATGTCGTCGCCGACCCGGTCGTCGATCGCGCCGGCGTCGCCCTCGAGCGCCTCCTCGGAGTCGAGCACCCGCCCGTCCACGGTGATGACGAGGGAGGGGGCGAACCCCAGCCCCGTGCGGGCCAGCGACGACTCGCGGCGCAGACGCTCCGCGAGCGGCGCGGCGGCGTCCGGGTCCCGCAGCGCGTGCACGATCGAGCGGATCTGGCGGACCGTCGAGTCGACGTTGTCGAGCGCGTCCTCGACGATGCCCGTGAGCTCGGACGGGTCGACGCCGCGCGCAGCCCGCCGCCGCACGGTCTCCAGCTGCATGCCGGTGGCGAAGAGCTGCTGGATCGCGAGGTCGTGCAGGTCGCGGGCGATGCGCTCGCGCTCGTCCAGGAGGGCCGCGACGTCCTGCGCGTGGCGCGCCTCCGCCAGCACGAGCGCGAGGGCGGCCTGCGCCGCGTACGACTCCGCGGTGTCCAGGTCGGACCTGCCGAAGGGCGGCGAGCCCACCAGGCGCATCAGGACCAGCACGCCGACGCCGCGCCCGTCCGCCTGCATCGGGGCGTAGAGGGCCGGTCCGAACCGGCGCATGGCGTCCACTCGCATGGCGCGCGCCCGGTGCAGCGAGTCCACGACCAGGCCGTTGCCGTCGCGCAGCACGGTCTGCGCGCGGCCGTCCGGCGGCATGACCGTGCCGATCAGCTCGTCCGCGCCGACGCCGTCGACGATCTCCATGACCAGGGAGTCGCCCATGCCGGGCAGGACGAGGGCTGCGGCGTCGGCGTTCGCGACCTCGCGCGACGACGCCGCGATCTCCGCGAGCACGTCCTCCTGCTCCGCGCCGGACAGGAGCATCGTGGTGATCTGCTGACCCGCGCGGAGCCACCGCTCGCGCCGCTCCGAGGCCGCGTAGAGCTGGGCGTTCTGGATGGCGACGGCGGCCGCGGCGGCGAGCGTCAGGACGATGTCGTCGTCGTCGTCGGTGAAGCCCCCCGCCTTCTCGGAGAGGTAGAGGTAGCCGAAGACGCGGTCGCGCACCCGCACCGCCGTGCCCAGGAACGGGCCCATCGGTGGATGGTTCGGCGGGAACCCCTTGAACGCCTCGTGCTCCTTGAGGTCGGTCAGCCGGAGCGTGCCGTGCGACGGGATGCTGCCGAGGACCCCGATGGCGTGCGGGGAGCGGCCGATGAGGCGGGCGAGCCGCTCGTCGACGCCGGTGTGGACGAACGTCGTCGAGCGGCCGCGGGCGTCCAGGACGTTGATGGCGGCGAAGGCCGCGCCGGTCAGCTTGGCGCTCGCCGTGACGAAGCGCTGCAGCACCGTCGGCAGGTCCAGGTCGGACGCGAGGCCGAGGGCCGCCTGAAGCAGCTCCGCGGCGGCGAACGAGCTGTCGTGGTGACCTTCGTGGCGCTCGCCGCCGGAGGCCGGGCCGCCGTCGGCCGGGTCGGTGGTGACCGTCATGGTGCGCCCTCCTGATCCGTGGCCGGGTAGGCCCCTGCGGCCAGCAGCGCCTCGTGGCGCCCTCTGGCCCGAACGGTACCGGTGCCGTCCAGCACCACGACCTCGTCCGCTGCCGCCAGCCCGTCGAGCCGGTGCGTCACGACGACGACGCCCCGACCGGCGGTGAGCGAGCCGTCCAGCAGGCCGGCGAGCAGGTCCGCCGCGCCGGCGTCGACGTGCTCGGTGGGCTCGTCGAGCAGCAGGACGTCCGCGGGGGACAGGAGCGCCCGGGCGAGGAGCAGCCGGCGGCGCTCGCCGCCCGAGAGCCGGGTGGCGTTCGCGCCCACGAGGGTGTCGAGCCCCCGGGGCAGGCCCGCGAGCCAGGTCCCGAGGCCGACCGCGACCAGGGCCGCGACCGCCTCGTCCCGGCTCACGTCGCCGCGGGCGACGCGCAGGTTCTCCAGCACGGTGGTGTCGAAGACGTGCGCGTCCTCGGCGGTGAGGGCGACGCGACGGGCGGCGTCCGCGCGGGCCAGCGCGTGCGGCGCCGCGCCGCCCGCGCGGACCGTGCCCGCGACCGGCTCCAGCAGGCCCGCAAGGGTGAGCAGCAGGGTGGTCTTGCCGACGCCGC
>JAEWYD010000023.1 GCA_023462275.1 Actinomycetes bacterium | reverse complement strand
GCGCGCGGCGCGTCGTCGGCGCGGCCGGCGGCGCAGCTGTGGCGGCGACCGGGAGCCCGCCGGGGGTGACGGGGGCTGCGCGGTGCTGGGCACGGTGCCGCCCTGTGGTGGCCTGCTGCTGAGCGTGCCGGAGCTGTCGCCGGGTGACCGGCTCGGCAGGCGGCATGTCTCACAGTCCTCGTGTGTCGCGGCGGTCGCGTGCGGCGACCCGTTGTCACAGGAGGTGTCGGGAGGCGCGCCGGCGGTCGTGAGCGCTCACCCGGGTGAATTCGCTGTCGGAGGCCCGGGACCGGGGCAGCAGCGGGCCGGGCGCGTGCCAGGACCGTGCCGCGGCCGAGCGATCGCGTCGTCGTGACCGCGCCGCCGGGGCGGAACGCCGACGGGGAAGGAACGCTGACGGGGGAGGAACGCCGACGGGCGCCGGTCCCGAAGGCCCGGCGCCCGTCGGCGTCAGCAAGCAGCGCTCAGCTGCAGCCGCTCGTCGAGCCGCAGCCCTCGCAGACGTAGCACGAGCCCGACGGGCGCATCTTGATGCCGCACGAGAGGCAGAGCGGCGCGTCGGCCGTCCGGCCCTGCTTGAGCTCCATGAGCTCGGCCGAGGAGTGCACGGACACCGGCGCCGGGGCGGCCGGTGCGGGCGCGGTGGCCGGAGCGGCCGCGTGGTGCTCGACCGACTCGGCGACACCGCCCTGGTCCGGCTCGACGTCGTCCTCGACAGGCGCGTAGGAGCCCGTCTCGAGCTGCCGCGCACGCTCGCCTGCGGTGTAGATGCCGAGCGCGGAGCGCGTCTCGAAGGGCAGGTAGTCGAGCGCCAGCCGCCGGAAGATGTAGTCCATCATCGACTGCGCCATCCGGATGTCCGGGTCGTCGGTCATGCCCGCCGGCTCGAAGCGCATGTTCGTGAACTTCTCGACGTACGTCTCGAGCGGCACGCCGTACTGGAGCGCGACCGAGATGGCGATCGAGAAGGCGTCCATGACGCCAGCGAGGGTCGAGCCCTGCTTGCCCAGCTTCAGGAAGACCTCGCCCAGGCCGTCGCCGGGGTAGGAGCCCGCGGTGATGTAGCCGTCGGCGCCGCCCACCGTGAACGACGTCGTCTTGGACTCGCGCTGGCGCGGCAGACGCTTGCGAACGGCCCGCATCGGCGCCGCGGCGGGCTCCGGTGCGGCGGGCGCGGCCGGCTGCGCCTTGGCCTTGGCGTCGGACAGCGGCTGCCCGACCTTGCAGTTGTCGCGGTAGATCGCGAGCGCCTTGACGCCGAGCTGCCACGCCTTGAAGTAGATGTCCTCGATCTCCTCGACGGTCGCCGTCTCCGGCATGTTGACCGTCTTGGAGATCGCGCCGGAGATGAACGGCTGCACGGCCGCCATCATGCGCACGTGGCCCATCGGGGAGATGGCGCGCTCGCCGACCGCGCAGTCGAAGACCTCGTAGTGCTCGGGGCGCAGGCCGGGCGCGTCGACGACGTGGCCGTGCTCGGCGATGTGCTCGACGATCGCCTCGATCGTCTCCTCGGCGTAGCCGAAGCGGCGCAGTGCCCGCGGCACGGTCTGGTTGACGATCTGCATCGACCCGCCGCCGACGAGCTTCTTGAACTTGACCAGCGAGAAGTCGGGCTCGATGCCCGTGGTGTCGCAGTCCATCATGAAGCCGATGGTGCCGGTGGGGGCGAGGACGGAGGCCTGGGCGTTGCGCCAGCCGAGCTTCTCCCCGGTCCGGTTGCCCTCGGCCCACACCCGCGTCGCGGCGGCGTGGATCTCGCCGTCCATGGCGCCGAGGGGACGCACGTCGTCGTTGGCTGCGGCGTGCTTGCGCATCACGCGCTTGTGGGCCGCCGCGTCCCGGGCGTAGCCGTCGTAGGGGCCGACGACGCCGGCGAGCTCGGCCGAGCGCTTGTACGCGGTACCCGTCATGAGGGACGTGATGGCGGCCGCCAGGGCTCGCCCGCCCTCGGAGTCGTACCCGTGGCCCGTGGCCATGAGCAGCGCACCGAGGTTGGCGTAGCCGATGCCGAGCTGGCGGTAGGCCCGGGTCGTGACACCGATCGCCTCGGTGGGGAAGTCCGCGAAGCAGATGGAGATGTCCATCGCCGTAATGACGAGCTCCACGGCCTTCTCGAAGCGCCCGACGTCGAACGTGTCGTCGTCGCGCAGGAACTTCATGAGGTTCAGCGACGCGAGGTTGCACGAGGAGTTGTCCAGGTGCATGTACTCGCTGCACGGGTTCGACGCGGTGATCCGCCCGGCCTCCGGGCTCGTGTGCCACGCGTTGATCGTCGAGTCGTACTGGATGCCCGGGTCGGCGCACTCCCAGGCCGCCTTGGCGATCTTGCGGAAGAGCTCACGCGCGTCGACGGTCTCGACGACCTCACCGTTGGTGCGCGCACGGAGGCCGAACGGCGTGCCGTCCTCGACCGCCTGCATGAACTCGTCGCTGACGCGCACGGAGTTGTTGGCGTTCTGGTACTGCACCGAGACGATGTCGCGGCCGCCGAGGTCCATGTCGAAGCCGGCCTCGCGCAGGGCGCGGATCTTGTCCTCCTCGCGCGCCTTGGTCTCGACGAACTCCTCGATGTCCGGGTGGTCGACGTCGAGCACGACCATCTTCGCCGCGCGGCGCGTGGCGCCGCCCGACTTGATGGTGCCCGCGGAGGCGTCGGCGCCGCGCATGAAGGAGATGGGGCCGCTGGCCGTCCCCCCGGAGGAGAGCAGCTCCTTGGAGGAGCGGATGCGGGAGAGGTTGAGGCCGGCGCCCGAGCCGCCCTTGAAGATCATCCCCTCCTCGCGGTACCAGTTCAGGATCGAGTCCATCGTGTCGTCGACGGACAGGATGAAGCAGGCGCTGACCTGCTGCGGCGCCGGCGTGCCGACGTTGAACCACACGGGCGAGTTGAACGAGAACACCTGGTGCAGCAGCATCCACGTCAGCTCGTGCTCGAAGACGGTGGCGTCCTCGTCGGTCGCGAAGTAGCCGTAGTCGCGGCCCGCCTTCACGTAGCTGAGGACGACGCGGTCGAGCAGCTGCTTGAGGCTCCACTCGCGGGCGGGGGTGCCCACGGCGCCGCGGAAGTACTTCGTCGTCACGATCGTCGTGGCGTTCATCGACCACGTGGCCGGGAACTCGACGCCCTTCTGCTCGAAGATCGTCTCGCCCGTGCGCCAGTTCGTCTGGACGACGTCGCGACGCTCCCACTCCACGTCGTCGTACGGGTGCACGCCCGGCGTGGTGAACACGCGGCCGATGCTGAGCCCGGCGGCGCGTCCCTTGCCGGCTCGCTGGCCCGGCTTGCTGCTGCTCGACGTCTCCGTCATGTCCTTCTCCCTCACGTCTTCGTCGCCCACGGTGCGCCTGCGGCCGGTGGCAGCGCCGGGCAGGCCGTCTCCGTCCCGCCGCTGGACCCCCGGGGCCGGCTCTCGCGCCGGTCGGGTGGGTCTTGCGCACCACCAAGGCTGACTAACTTACAAGCGTGGAACCACTATATGTAGGGGGTCAGACAGATCCGTCCACATGATGTTGCGGTATTTCACCCGATCGCTGCGAATGCGCAGGCCAGCGGCTTGCGGGCCGCGAAAACCGATCCGGCGTGTCGCGCCGGGTCGGCGTGTCGGCCTCGGCGAAGGCCGCGCGAGCGGCGGTCCGGCGCAGCGCGGCCAGCACAGGACGGCCCACGACGGCCACGCCGACGGCGGTCGTGACGGCGCGTCCGACGTCCCAGCCGAGCGAGGTCGCGAGCAGGTAGACGCCGAAGCGGTGGAGGTTCGTCAGGACGGGCGCGCCCGCCTCGTACGACAGGGCGGCGTCGCCCCCGAGCTGGAAGGGCCAGAAGGCGAGGTCCATGACGACGCCGAACGCCAGACCGGCGAGCGCGCCGTAGCCCGCGACGACAGCCAGCTCGCGTCGGCCGCGCGGGCGGCGGGGGAGGACGCCGGCGCCGAGCCCCACCCACGAGGCAGCGAGCATCTGGAACGGCAGCCACGGCCCCACCCCGCCGGTGAGCAGGGCGGACGTGAGCAGCGTCGTCGAGCCGAGGGCGAACCCGAAGCCCGGGCCGAAGGCGCGACCGCCGAGCACGATGAGGACGAACACGAGCTCGACCCCGGCCGTGCCCGCCGACAGCGGCCTGACGACCGAGCCCACGGCCGAGAGGAGGCCGAGGACCGCTACCGCCTTCACGTCCAGGCCGCCGTCGCCGAGGGCGATGGCCACGATCACGAGGACCCCGGCCACGACGGCGGCCAGCAGGACCGGGGCGGCGGTCGTGCGGTCGAGGGTCGCGTCCGGTCCGACCAGCAGCGGCCACAGGAAGGCGAGCAGCCCCGCCACCGAGGCCAGCGCGAGGGCGACCGCGGTGCGCCGGCCGACGGGCAGCGCCCGCGCGGCGGCGTCCGGC
>JAEWYD010000022.1 GCA_023462275.1 Actinomycetes bacterium | reverse complement strand
CCCGCCGAGGTGGTGGAGGACGCGCTCCTCGTGGCGCAGTAACGCGCCGGAAGTAGCGCGCCGCGCCCGCCCGCCGGCGGACCGGCGGCGAACCCGGCCCAGCGCTGACGGGTCAGCCAGCGCGCTTCGCGGCTTCCCGCCGGGCCTGGGCGGCGGCGCCTCGCGTCGCACCGCCCCTGCTCCGCATCGAGACGCCGGCCTCCGCCAGGACCCCGTGCACGAACCCGTACGAGCGCCCGATGTCCTCGGCCATCGAGCGGATGCTCTCGCCCCGCTCGTAGCGCTGCACGAGCGAGCTCGCGAGGTCCCGGCGATTGTCCCCGGTGATCCGGGAGCCCTTCGGCAGCTTGTCCCCCATGTGGCCCTCCTGAGTGTCCGCCGTCCGTCGCCTCACGCGAGTGCGATCAGATCCGTGTAACTGTCGTTCCACAGATCTTCGTCCCCGTCAGGCAGGAGCACCACTCGATCGGGCTGAAGAGCAGAAACGGCGCCCTCATCGTGGGAGACCAGTACAACTGCCCCCTCGTAGGTCCTCAGGGCGTTGAGGATCTCCTGGCGGCTGGCCGGGTCGAGGTTGTTCGTCGGCTCGTCCAGGAGCAGCACGTTGGCCGCCGAGACGACCAGCGTGGCGAGCGCCAGCCGCGTCTTCTCGCCGCCCGAGAGGACCGCCGTCGGCTTGTCGGCGTCGTCCCCGGAGAACAGGAACGACCCCAGCACCGAGCGCACCTGGGTGTCGGTGAGGTCCGGCGCGGCGTGCCTCAGGTTCTCCACCACCGTGACCGAGGTGTCGAGGGTCTCGTGCTCCTGGGCGTAGTAGCCCATCTTCAGGCCGTGGCCGGGCACTACCTCGCCCGTGTCGGGCTTCTCGATGCCGGCCAGCAGGCGGAGCAGCGTCGTCTTGCCGGCACCGTTCAGCCCGAGCACCACCACGCGGCTCCCCCGGTCGATCGCGAGGTCGACGTCGGTGAACACCTCGAGCGAGCCGTAGGACTTCGACAGCCCGGTCGCTGTGAGCGGCGTCCGCCCGCAGGGCGCGGGCGAGGGGAATCGCAGGTGCGCCACGCGGTCCGCCTGGCGCTCGCCCTCGATGCCGGACAGCAGGCGCTCGGCGCGGCGCGCCATGTTCTGGGCCGCCACCGCCTTCGTCGCCTTGGCCCGCATCTTGTCCGCCTGCGCCATGAGGGCGGACGCCTTCTTCTCCGCGTTGGCCCGCTCGCGGCGCCGACGGCGCTCGTCCGTCTCGCGCTGGAGGAGGTAGGCGTCCCACCCCAGGTTGTACTGGTCGAGCTCGGCCCGGTTCGCGTCCAGGTGGAACACCTTGGTGACCGCGGTCTTCATGAGGTCCACGTCGTGGCTGATGACCAGGAAGCCCCCGGCGTACGACGCGAGGAACTCCCGCAGCCAGACGATCGAGTCGGCGTCGAGGTGGTTCGTCGGCTCGTCCAGCAGCAGCGTGTCCGCGCCGGAGAACAGGATCCGGGCCAGCTCGACCCGTCGCCGCTGACCACCGGACAGGGTGCCGACCGGCTGGCCCAGCACCCGGTCGTCGAGCCCGAGGTTCGCTGCGATGCGCGCGGCCTCGCTCTCGGCGGCGTAGCCGCCCGCGGCGTGGAAGCGGGCCTCGAGCTTGCTGTACCGGTTCATGGCCGCCTCGCGCGAGCCGGCGTCGCCGCTCGCCATCGCCGTCTCCGCGGCACGCATGCCGGCGATGATCCGGTCGAGCTCGCGCACGGCGAGGATGCGATCCATGGCCAGCACGTCGAGATCGCCGGTCCGCGGGTCCTGCGGCAGGTAGCCGACGTCACCGCTCCGCGTGACGCGCCCGGCGGTGGGCAGACCCTCGCCGGCGAGGACCTTCGTGAGCGTGGTCTTGCCGGCGCCGTTGCGGCCGACGAGCCCGATCCGGTCGCCTGCGGCGATCCGGAACGACGTCGGGGTCAGCAGCGTCCGGGCGCCCACGCGCAGCTCGACGTCGTGCGCGGTGATCACTGCGGTTTCCTCTCACGTGGCGTCCGCGGCTGTGTGGGCGGACACAAACGCGCCCCATCGTACGACCGGCTAGGTTGACCACCGCCACGATTTCCCCGACTCTCGCCGGAGGTTGACGATGGAGCACGACGACGCCGCAGCGCCCGCCCTGCCCGCAACGCCCGCCGGCGAGCTCCGGGCCGGCCGACTCCCGCGGTCTGCGGTGACCGACGTCGCACTCGTCGCCACCCTCGCCGCGTTCGTCGCCGTGTGCGCGCAGGGCTTCGTCCACGTGCCCGGGCTGGCCGTCCCCATCACGCTGCAGACCTTCGGCGTCATGCTCGCCGGCGTGCTCCTGGGGGCCCGGCGCGGGGCGCTGGCGGTGCTGCTCTACCTCGCAGTCGGCTTCGCGGGCCTTCCCGTCTTCGCCGAGGGCACCGGCGGCCTCGCCGTGCTGGGCAAGCCGTCGCTCGGCTACCTCCTCGCCTTCCCGCTCGCGGCCGCCCTGGCGGGCTGGCTGGTGACGCGGTTCCGTCGGGTGCGCACGCGCTGGCTCCCCCTCGTCGTGTTCGGCGCCGCGATGGCCGGCAGCCTGGTGTTCACCCACTCGATCGGCATCGCGGTCATGGGCGCCCGGCTCGGCATGTCGCCCGCCGAGGCCATCAGCGCCGGCGCCGCGTTCCTGCCCGGCGACGTCGTGAAGAACGTTCTGGTGGCGATCGTGGCGAGCTCGGTCTTCCGCGCGTTCCCGGACATGCTCGAACGCCGGTGAGCTGACGTGATCGAGCTGGCCGGCGCGGGCGTCACCGTCCGGACCGCCGACGGCGGGCACCGGACCCTGCTGCACCCCGTCACGGCGACGCTCACTGAACAGCGCGTCGCCGTCGTGGGCGCGAACGGCTCCGGGAAGTCCACGCTCGCCCGGCTGCTCAACGGCCTCGTCGCGCCCACGACGGGCGCCGTGCGCGTGGCCGGGCTCGACACCGTGCGCGACGGCGCCGCCGTGCGTCGTGCGGTCGGGTTCGTGTTCACCGACCCCGACGCCCAGCTCGTGATGCCCACCGCCGCGGAGGACGTCGGGCTCTCGCTGCGCCGGTCCGTACCCGCCGGCGAGCGACCGGCGGCCGTCCGGGCGGCGCTCGAGCGCTTCGGTCTCGGCGACCACGCGGACACCCCCGTACACGCCCTCTCGGGCGGCCAGAAGCAGCTTCTCGCCCTCGCCGGCGTGCTGGCGGTGCGCCCGTCCGTGCTGGTCTGCGACGAGCCGACGACGTTGCTCGACCTGCGCTGGCGTCGGGTGGTGGACGAGCTCCTCGCCGGGCTGGACCAGCAGGTGGTGCTCGTGACGCACGACCTGGCGGCCGCCGCGCGCGCCGACCGGGTGCTCGTGGTCGACGACGGTCGCGTCGTCGCCGACGACGTCGGCCCCGCCGGGGTCGCCGCCTACGAGCGGCTCATGGGCGCGAGGCCGGTGTGACCGGCCATCCGGCGGGGCTGCTCGGGCTCCACCACCCGGGGAGGTCGCTGGTCCACCGCGCGAGCCCCGGCCTGAAGGCCGCCGGGCTCGCCGTCGTCGGCGCCGCCGTCGTCGTCGCGCGGGGGCCGGTGTGGTCGCTGGCACCGCTGACGACAGTGGTCCTGGCCGCACTGGTGGCGCACCTGCCGGTTGGGCCGACGCTGCGCGGCCTGCGGGGCGTGCTGGTCACCGCGGCGTTGATCGGCGCGTACCAGTGGTGGCAGCGCGGCGCCGCGGTCGCGGTCGAGGTGGCCCTCGACCTCGTCACGGCCGTGCTCGCGGCGAGCGTGGTCACGGCGACCACTCCGGCCGATCGCCTGCTCGACGGCGTCGCGCGCGCCGTCCGACCGCTGCGCCGCCTCGGCGCGTCCCCCGAGACGGTCGCTCTCGCGATCGCCCTCATGCTGCGGGCCGTGCCGGTCCTGGCCCGGACCGGGGCCGAGGTCCGCGATGCGGCCCGGGCGCGCGGCCTGGAGCGGAGCCCGCGTGCCGTGCTCGTGCCCGCCGCCGTGCGCGCCGTGGGACGCGCGCGGCTCACGGGCGAGGCACTCGCCGCCCGGGGTCTCGGCGACTGACTCCGCCCGGGGCCGCCCCGCCGGGTCAACCCGCCCGTCTCGATCTACCGTGAGCGCATGACGTTCAGTGAGGGCGGGAGCTTCGAGGGCGGACGCGTCGGCACGCGGCGGGGCGGCCGCGGCGCGGCGATCGGTGGCGGCGGCGTCGGGCTGGCGATCGTCGCCTTCCTCATCTACCAGTTCACCGGCGTGGACGTCGGCCCGGCGCTCAGCAGCCTGCAGGGCGGCGCAGGCCTGCCCGGTGGCCAGGAGCAGGTCGGCACCGTCGACGACTGCTCGGCGGCGCAGGCCAACGAGCGGCGCGACTGCCGGCTCTCGGCAACCGTGCAGGCGCTCGATGCGTACTGGGGCCGCGTGCTGCCCACGGCCGGTGCCACCCTCGACCAGCCCGACGTCTGGGCCTTCGACGCGGCGACCTCGACCGGCTGCGGCGACGCGACGTCGTCCACCGGGCCCTTCTACTGCCCGACCGACCAGAGCATCTACATGGACCTGACGTTCTTCGACCTGCTGCAGAGCCGCTTCGGCGCCTCCGGTGGTCCGCTCGCGGAGGAGTACGTGACCGCGCACGAGTACGGCCACCACGTGCAGCACCAGCTGGGCACCACGAACGGGATCGACCGCACCGACACCGGGCCGGAGTCGGACAGCGTCCGGCTCGAGCTGCAGGCCGACTGCTACGCCGGCATGTGGGTCGGCGCGGCGGCCACCGAGAAGGATCCCGACACCGGCGTCACGTTCCTCCAGCCCATCACGAGCGACGAGCTCGCCCAGGCGCTCTCCGCAGCGGCGGCCGTCGGCGACGATCACATCCAGGCGAGCGCGGGCGGCGTGGACCCCGACACGTGGACGCACGGGTCGAGCGAGCAGCGGCAGCGCTGGTTCACCACCGGCTACGAGCAGGGCAGCCTCGCCGCCTGCGACACGTTCGCCGCCGCGAGCCTCTGACCGGGCGGGAGTCGGACGGCCGGGCGACCGGCCGCCCTACCCGCCGTGCTCAGACGTTGAAGCCCAGCGCCCGCAGCTGCTCGCGGCCGTCCTCGGTGATCCGCTCCGGGCCCCACGGCGGCATCCACACCCAGGTGATCCGGAAGCCGTCGACGATGCCCTCCAGCACGTGCGACGTCTGCTCCTCGATCACGTCGGTCAGCGGGCAGGCCGCCGAGGTCAGCGTCATGTCGATCACGGCGTGGTTGTTCGCGTCGATGACGACGCCGTAGACGAGGCCCAGGTCGACGACGTTGATCCCGAGCTCGGGGTCGATGACGTCGCGCAGGGCCTCCTCCACGTCGGCCACGTTGCTCACGGTCTCCGCGGTCATGCGTCCTCCTTGCCGGCGCTCGCCTGGACGAGCGCGTCCCGCAGCGCCATCCAGCCCAGCAGCGCGCACTTGATCCGTGCCGGGTACCGCCCGACGCCGGTGAACGCGGTCGCGTCCCCGAGCCGGTCCTCCGCGGCGTCGTCCAGTCCCTCACCGCGCGCGTGCATGAGCGCGCGGAAGTCCTCGCCCAGGCCGTCGGCCTCGGCGACCGTGCGGCCCTCGACGAGCTCGGCGAGCACCGAGATCGAGGCCTGCGAGATGGAGCAGCCCTGGCCGTCCCAGCTCACGTGGTCCAGCACCGGGGCGGTCTCGCCCGGGCGCAGGTGCACCCTCAGGCGCACCTCGTCGCCGCAGGTCGGGTTGACCTGGAACGACTCGCCGTCGTAACCCTCGCCCAGGCCCTTGCCGTGCGGGTCCTTGGCATGGTCGATGATGAGCTGCTGGTAGAGCTGCTCCATCGCGCCGCTCATGCGTCCCCCAGTCCGAAGAAGGGCCGGACCGTCGTGAGCGCGGTCGCGAAGGCGGCCACCTCCTCGGCGGTCGTGTACACGCCGGCCGACGCCCGGGCGGTCGCGGCCACGCCGAACCGGCGGTGCAGCGGCTGGGCGCAGTGGTGCCCGACCCGCACGGCGATCCCGGCGTCGTCGAGCACCTGTCCGACGTCGTGGGCGTGCACGCCGTCGACGGCGAAGGAGACGAGTGCCAGGCGGTCGTCGAGGTCCGCGGGGCCGACGAGGCGCACGCCGGGCGCCGCGGCCACGGCGTCGAGCAGCAGCCGGGCGATCTCCCGCTCGTGCGCCGCCACGGCGTCCATGCCCAGCTCGCGGAGGTACCGGGCAGCCGCGCCCATCCCCACGGCCTGGGCCACCATCTGGGAGCCGGCCTCGAAGCGCTGCGGCGGCGGCGCGTACGTCGTCGTCTCCATGGTGACGACCTCGACCATCGAGCCCCCGGTGAGGAACGGCGGCATCGCCTCGAGGAGCTCCCGGCGGCCGAACAGCGCACCGACGCCCGTCGGGCCGTACATCTTGTGCCCCGAGAAGACGGCGAAGTCCACGCCGAGCGAGCGCAGGTCGACCGCCATGTGCGGCACGCTCTGGGCGGCGTCGAGGACGGTGAGCGCGCCGACCTCACGCGCCCGCGCCACGAACGCCGGCACGTCCGCCACGGCGCCGGTGACGTTCGACGCGTGGCCGAACGCCAGCACGCGCGTGCGCTCCCCCACGACCGTCGCGAGCTCGTCGGTCCGCACGCGACCGTCGTCGTCCACGGACAGCCACCGGAGAGTGGCACCCGTGCGTGCGGCCAGCTCCTGCCACGGCACGAGGTTCGCGTGGTGCTCGGCCTCCGTGACCACGATCTCGTCGCCCGGGGCGAGGGCGAAGCGCCGTGCGGCGCCCCCGCCCCGCCCCGCCGACGCGTTCGACATCGCGTAGGCGACCAGGTTGATCCCCGCTGTCGCGTTGCCGGTCCAGACGATCTCACCGGCGTCGACCCCGACGAGCGCTGCGACGTCCGCGCGGGCCGACTCGAACGCGTCGGTCGCCTCCTCCGCGAGCATGTGCGCGCCGCGGTGCACGGCGGCGTTGCGCTCGGCGTAGAAGTCGAGCTCGGCGTCGATGACCACCTCGGGCTTCTGCGCGGTCGCCGCGGAGTCGAGGTACACCAGCGGCAGGCCCCCGCGGCCGGTGCGCCGCAGGAGCGGGAAGTCCGCCCGGACGGCGGCCAGCTCGGCCCCCGTCAGCGGGGCCCCGCCCCCGTCGGCGGCGCCCCCGCGGGGGCCCGCCGCCAGCGGGTCGAGTGTGGTGGTCATGGTCGTCTCCCGATCTGGGGTGCTGCGGTCAGACGCCGGCGAGGAACCGGTCGTAGCCCTCGTCCTCGAGGCGCTCGGCGAGCTCGGGGCCGCCCTCCTCGGCGATCCGGCCGTCGACGAACACGTGCACGAAGTCCGGCTGGATGTAGCGCAGGATCCGCGTGTAGTGCGTGATGAGGAGCACGCCGACGTCCCCGGTCGCGCGGACGCGGTTGACGCCCTCGGACACGATGCGCAGGGCGTCGACGTCGAGGCCGGAGTCGGTCTCGTCGAGGATCGCGATGCGCGGCTGGAGCAGCTCCATCTGGAGGATCTCGTGGCGCTTCTTCTCGCCGCCGCTGAAGCCCTCGTTGACGCTGCGCTCGGCGAAAGCCGGGTCCATGCGCAGGTTGTCCATCGCGGTGCGGACGTCCTTGACCCAGTGCCGCAGGGCCGGCGCCTGGCCGCTGATCGCGGTCTTCGCCGTGCGCAGGAAGTTCGACACCGAGACGCCGGGCACCTCGACCGGGTACTGCATGGCGAGGAACATGCCCGCCCGGGCGCGCTCGTCGACCGACATCGCGAGGACGTCCTCGCCGTCGAGCGTGACGGTGCCGCCGGTGATCTGGTACTTCGGGTGCCCCGCGAGGGAGTACGCCAGGGTGGACTTGCCGGACCCGTTCGGGCCCATGATCGCGTGCGTCTCACCGCTGCGCACCGTCAGGTCGACGCCGCGCAGGATGGGCTTGTCGCCCTCCTTGGTCTCGACGCTGACGTGCAGGTCGCGGATCTCGAGCGTTGCCATCTCTCTCCTTCAGGAGTTCAGGGTCACGTCGACGTCGACGAGCACGCGGTCGCCGTCGAGGGTCACGGGGTACACGGGAACCGGCTGCGTGGCCGGGAGGGACAGGGGGGCGCCGGTCCGCAGGTCGAAGGTGGAGCCGTGCAGCCAGCACTCGATGGTGCAGCCGTCCACCTCGCCGTCGGACAGGGAGACCTGGCCGTGCGAGCAGATGTCGGAGATCGCGTGGTAGTCGCCGTCGGAGTCGCGGACGACGGCGACCTCCACCACGCCGGCCGGGCCCTCGAGCTCCACGCGCAGCGCGGAGCCCGGCTCGACGTCGGCCATCATGCAGGCGAGCTGCGCGCTCATGCCGTCGGCACCTCCGCCGCCATGCTGCGCTCGAGCTCCGCCTCGATGGCGGCGATGAGCCGCTCCTCGACCTCCGGCACGCCGATCTGCTGGACGAGCTCGGCGAAGAAGCCACGGACGACGAGCCGGCGCGCGTCCACCTCGGGGATGCCGCGAGCCCGCAGGTAGAACAGCTGCTCGTCGTCGAAGCGGCCCGTCGCCGAGGCGTGGCCCGCACCCTCGATGACGCCCGTCTCGATCTCGAGGTTCGGGACCGAGTCGGCGCGCGCGCCGTCGGTCAGCACGAGGTTGCGGTTGAGCTCGTAGGTGTCGGTGCCCTCGGCCGCCGCGCGGATGAGGACGTCGCCGACCCAGACGGTGTGGGCGCCGGCACCCTGCAGGGCGCCCTTGTACGCCACCCGCGACCGGCAGGCCGGCACGGCGTGGTCGATGAAGAGCCGGTGCTCGAGGTGCTGGTCGGCGTCGGCGAAGTAGAGGCCGAGGGCCTCGACGTCGCCGCCCTCGCCGGTGAACTCGACGTCGGGCGTCACGCGGACGACGTCGCCGCCGAGGTTCACGACGATGTGCTTCAGCGTGGCGTCGCGGCCGAGGCGGGCCCGGTGCGAGGACGCGTGCACCGTGCCCGGCGCCCAGTCCTGGATGCTCACCAGCGTCAGGTGCGCGCCGTCCTCGACGAGGACCTCGACCGTCTCGCTCACGAGCGCCTGGCCGACGTGGTCGACGACCACGACCGCCTGCGACAGCTCCTGGGCGTGCACGAGCACGTGCACCGCGTCGGGGGCGTCGTCGCCGGGCGTGCCCTCGACCCGGATGGACACGGGCGCCGAGGCGACCGCCTCCCGGGGGATCGTCACGACGGTAGCCTCGGCGAAGGAGGCCCAGGCCGCGGCGGCGGCACGGTCGCCCGGGCGTCCGGCGCGGCCGAGCCGGACGTCGTCGCGACCCACGATCTCGACGGTCACCTCCGGCGGGTCGACGACGGTGACCCGGGTGTGCGTGCCGGCGAGCCCCGTCCCGGCGGCGTCGAACAGCGGCGCGAGCCGGGCGACCGGCGAGAACCGCCACTCCTCCTCGCGCCCGGTGGGCACGACGAAGTCGGCGGGGTCGAACGACGTCGGACGCGCCGCGCGCGACGTCTCCGGCACGCCGCCCACGCCGTGGGTGTGCGCGCCGTCCGCGACGGCGCGGCTGTGGTCCGTGGACAGGTCAGTGGTCATCTCGGTGCGCGGGGCCTCTCCGGTCGGTGCTGCGGGGGTGGGGGCGGGTGCAGTCATCAGCCGACCGACCCCTCCATCTGCAGCTCGATGAGCCGGTTGAGCTCGAGGGCGTACTCCATCGGGAGCTCGCGCGCGATCGGCTCGACGAAGCCGCGCACGATCATCGCCATGGCCTCGGTCTCGGGCATGCCCCGCGACATGAGGTAGAAGAGCTGGTCCTCGCTCACACGCGAGACCGTCGCCTCGTGACCCATCGACACGTCGTCCTCGCGGACGTCGACGTACGGGTACGTGTCCGAGCGCGAGATCTGGTCGACGAGCAGGGCGTCGCAGAGGACGTTCGACGCCGAGTGCTCCGCACCTTCGAGCACCTGGACGAGGCCGCGGTACGACGTGCGACCGCCGCCCCGCGCCACGGACTTGGAGATGATCGAGCTCGACGTGTGCGGCGCCGCGTGGACCATCTTCGCGCCGGCGTCCTGGTGCTGCCCCTCGCCGGCGAAGGCGATGGACAGGGTCTCGCCCTTCGCGTGCTCGCCGAGCAGGTAGATCGCCGGGTACTTCATCGTGACCTTGGAACCGATGTTGCCGTCGACCCACTCCATGGTCGCGCCCTCGGCCGCCGTGGCCCGCTTGGTGACGAGGTTGTACACGTTGTTCGACCAGTTCTGGATCGTCGTGTACCGCACGCGCGCGTTCTTCTTCACGATGATCTCGACGACGGCGGAGTGCAGCGAGTCGCTCGAGTAGATCGGCGCCGTGCAGCCCTCGACGTAGTGCACGTACGAGCCCTCGTCGGCGATGATCAGCGTCCGCTCGAACTGGCCCATGTTCTCCGTGTTGATGCGGAAGTAGGCCTGCAGCGGGATCTCGACGTGGACGCCCGGCGGCACGTACACGAACGAGCCACCCGACCACACCGCCGTGTTCAGCGCGGCGAACTTGTTGTCGCCCGGCGGGATGACGGACCCGAAGTACTGCTGGAAGATCTCGGGGTAGTCCCGCAGACCGGTGTCGGTGTCGACGAAGATGACGCCCTGCTCCTCCAGGTCCTCACGGATCTGGTGGTAGACGACCTCGGACTCGTACTGCGCGGCGACACCCGCGACGAGGCGCTGCTTCTCCGCCTCGGGGATGCCCAGCCGGTCGTACGTCCGCCGGATGTCCTCCGGCAGGTCCTCCCAGCTGGAGGCCTGCTTCTCGGTGGAGCGGACGAAGTACTTGATGTTGTCGAAGTCGATGCCGGAGAGGTCAGCGCCCCAGTTGGGCATCGGCTTCTTCTCGAAGAGGCGCAGCGACTTGAGCCGCGTCTTGAGCATCCACTCCGGTTCGTCCTTGAGCTGCGAGATGCTGCGGACGACGTCCTCGTCGAGGCCCCGGCGGGCGGTCGCGCCCGCCGTGTCGGAGTCGTGCCAGCCGTAGCCGTAGCTGCCGATCGAGGCGATGATCTCGGAGTCGGAGCTCGGGCTGGGCGGGCCGCCGGTGACGGACTCGGTGGGTGCGGTCATCGTGTTCCTTCCACTGTCGCCGCAGGTGCGGTGCGCTGGTCGGGCAGGGTCAGAGGGATGTGCGTCGTGCACACGTGCCCGCCGGCGGCGAGCGTCGAGAGGCGCTGGACGTGGACGCCCAGCACCTCGGAGAAGAGCCGGGCCTCTGCCTCGCAGAGCTGCGGGAAGCGTGCGGCCACGGCCTGGACGGGGCAGTGCCCCTGGCACAGCTGGACGGCCCGGTCGCCCGGCAGGGGCCGGACGGAGGCGGCGAAGCCGTCGCTCGACAACGCCGCTGCGAGGGCGCTCACGCGCGCCGCGGCGTCGTTCCCGGCGGCAGCGACGGCGTCGGCGTGCTGCCGGCTCATCGCCGCGACGCGCTGGTCAGCGAAGTCGCGGACGGCCGTCTCGCCGCCGAGCGCTGCCACGAAGCCCAGCGCCTGCGCGGCGAGGTCGGAGTAGGCGGAGCTCAGCACCGCCTGGCCACGAGCGGTGGCGACGTAGCGGCGGGCCGGTCGACCACGGCCGGCGCGACCGGGGACGGGTCCGCCGTGCTCGCTGATCTCCCCCGCCTGCACGAGCGCGGCGACGTGGCGGCGGACGCCGGCCGTCGTCAGGTCGAGGTCCGCCGCGAGCTGGACGACGGAGACGGGGCCGTCCTCGACGACGAGTCGCAGGATCCGCTGGCGCGTCGAGCAGTCGAGCTCCTCCGCGGGGGCGAGCGGCGCAGAGGCGTGTGCGACCGGCGTGGCGTCGGGCACCTCTCACCTCCTCGCACGGACGCGCCCTCGTGGCGCACTCGGGGCCTCAGCCGATTGTCCCGGAAGGGCCGTCGATTAAGGCAACAGTGTCGTTGCCGAATTCGTTCCGCGCAACGAAGGTCACCCTCACCTGCTGTCGATCACGGCGGCCTAGACTGCAGGCGATGCCCCCCACCGCCGCCACCGGCCCGAGCGCCGCCGAGCCCGCCGTCGCCGTCTCCGGCCTGGTCAAGCGCTATCGCGGCCGCGCGGTCGTGGACGGGCTCGACCTGACGGCAGCCGTCGGCGCCGTCACGGCCGTCCTCGGTCCGAACGGTGCGGGCAAGACGACGACCGTCGAGTGCTGCGAGGGCCTGCGCCGCCCGGACGGCGGCTCCGTCCGCGTCCTCGGGCTCGACCCGATGCGCGACGGTGCCCGGTTGCGCCCTCGCGTCGGGGTCATGCTGCAGGACGGCGGCCTCCCCGCAGCGGCCCCCGCGGGCCAGGTGCTGCGGCACGTCGCCGCGATGTACGCGCACCCGCAGGACGTCGTCGCGCTGGCGGCAGAGCTCGGGATCGACGCCTTCGCGCGCACGCCCGTCCGCCGGCTCTCGGGCGGGCAGCGGCAACGGCTGGCGCTCGCGGTCGCGATCGTGGGCCGCCCCGAGGTCGCTTTCCTCGACGAGCCGAGCGCCGGCCTGGACCCCCAGGCCCGCCTCGCCGTCTGGGCGACCGTCCGGGCCCTGCGAGACGCCGGCACGTCGGTCGTGCTGACGACCCACCAGATGGCCGACGCCGAGGCGTTGGCCGACCAGGTGGTCGTCGTCGACGGCGGGCGCGTCGTCGCCGCCGGCACGGTCGCCTCCCTCGTCGGCGGCGAGGAGACGGTGGAGGTC
>JAEWYD010000021.1 GCA_023462275.1 Actinomycetes bacterium | reverse complement strand
CGGGGGGGGGGGGCGGCGGTGGGCGGGGGCGGGGGGGGGCGCGGGGGCGACGGCGGCCGCCGACTCGTCCGTCGCGGTCACCGCGAGACCGGGTCGCGCCAGGGCGAGCGCGGTCGCGAGGACGCCGGTGCCGCAGCCGAGGTCGAGCGCCGTCGCCGCGGTCGGCGCCATCCGGTCCTCGCAGCCGAGCAGGAACCGCGTGCCGATGTCCACGCCGGTGCCCGCGAAGACGCCTCCGTGCGCGCACACCGTGAGGCCGACGTCGTCGTGACGCTCGCTGGCGGGCCAGGCACGGGTGGCGCGCTCGGCAGCCGGACGCGGCGTGGTCGCCACGATGACGCGGGACTTCTGGCGGGCCAGGCGCGCCTCGACCGTCGTGAACGCGCGCCCGAGCACATCGTTCATCGCGAGCGTCATGTGCTTGACGCGGCCGCCGGCGAAGACCTGGACGGCGGGGTCGGCGTGCGCGGCGACGGCGGCGACGATCTCGTCAAGCTCGTCCAGCGCTGTCGGCAGCTGGAGCAGCACCACCCGCGCTCCGCCCAGCCCGGCGGCGTCGAGCGCGTGGGAGGAGTAGGCGGCGGTCAGGCCGAAGCGCCCGGCGTTGGCCGCCAGCGCCCGCTCGCCGATGAGCCCGTCCTGGTGGGTGCGGATGGCGGTCGCGCCGTGCAGCGCCGCGGCGCCGAGGGTGAGCGCGCCGTACCGGTCGCCGATGACGCAGACGCTGCCAGCGGGGGCGACGGCGACCGCGTCCGCGGCCTCGTCGAGGATCAGTCGGTCCGTGGCGTCGGCGGCGACGAGGTTGACCGCCTCGATGTCCGGGAAGCGGCGCAGTGCCTCGAACGCGAAGGTCGTCATCGGGTCATCCTCCCAGGCGGACGGTGCCGGCCCGTCCGCCCGCCGGCTCGGGGCCGCTGTGCCCCTCGTCGGACGACGCGGCGCTACATCCCCTGCGGCATGTTGACGAACCGCGAGTAGTGCAGCTGGCTCGTCACCACGATCGTGTCGGTGGGGCCGTTGCGGTGCTTCGCGACGATCAGGTCGGCCTCGCCGGCGCGCGGGGACTCCCGCTCGTACGCGTCCTCGCGGTGCAGCAGGATCACGACGTCCGCGTCCTGCTCGATGGCGCCGGACTCGCGCAGGTCCGACATCTGCGGCTTCTTGTCGGTGCGCTGCTCGGCGCCACGGTTCAGCTGCGAGATGGCGATGACCGGCACCTCGAGCTCCTTGGCGAGGAGCTTGAGGGCCCGGGAGAACTCGCTGACCTCCTGCTGACGGGACTCGACGCGCTTGCCGGAGCTCATGAGCTGCAGGTAGTCGATGACGACGAGCTTGAGGTCGTGCCGCTGCTTGAGCCGGCGGCACTTCGCCCGGATCTCCATCAGCGACATGTTCGGCGAGTCGTCGATGAAGAGCGGCGCCTGGGAGATCCGGCCCATGCTCGCCGCGAGCTTCTGCCAGTCCTCGTCGCGCATGGTGCCCTTGCGCATGTTCTGCAGAGGCACCTGGGCCTCCGCCGAGAGCATGCGCATGGTGAGCTCGTTGCGGCTCATCTCGAGGGAGAACACGACGGACGTCAGGCCGTGCTTGATCGACGCCGACCGTACGAAGTCCGCGGCCAGCGTCGAGTTGTGGGTCGGGATCATCGCCCGGCCCGCCAGGTACAGGTGAGCAGCGTTGTCGACCTGGACACATCGCACCGGCACGGAGGAGACGGGCACCACGGACGTGATGAAGCGCGTCCGCAGGCGCGGGGTGCTGCGGCGCCGGCGTTCCTTGTGGACCAGCTTCTTGCGCTCGAGCACGAACACCTCGTCATCCGTGGCGAACGTGATCGTGAACGCCGTGCTGTGGGACTCGTCGCGGCCCGGCACACGCTTCGTCGACCAGCCGGTGCGGTAGCCGAGCGAGTGGACGAGCTCCCGCACGTCCGACGCAAGGCGCCTGTCTGTCAGAGTGACCTGCACGCTTCCGGTGGGGTTGACCGTGCCGTCGGTGTCGAGGATGCCCGCCAGCAGGTCGCGACGCTGGGTCTCCGAGGCCCGGAGGTAGGCCTCCGGGATGTGCTTGGCGCCGAGGACGCCGAGCGTCCGCAGGATCGCCTGCACACCCTCTGCGGCCGGAGCCCCGCGGCCCTCGACGTGCATCGCAATCTCCGGGTCCGCCGAGGTGAACCGCGCGGACGCCGAGTGGCCGTCGCCGAGCCAGACACCGAGCGCGTACGGGTCCAGCGGCAGGTCGGCGTCTGGGAGCTGGAGGGCGCCGGCGGTGGCGACGCAGTGGTTGAGCCGACCGTCGGCGGTCGCGCACCGGATCGTCGCTGCGATCTCCTCCGTCGTCCGGACCCCGGGGAAGGTCCGCTGGTTGCGGTACCGGTTCGTCCCTGCGGCGGCAGCCTGCTTCGACTTCCGCGCCGCGCGGGTCTCAGTGAGCCACTGGTGCTGTGCGTCCGCGACGATCACCGACCCGTCGTCGAAGGTGACCTCGTAGCAGGGCCGGTCGCTCATGACGTCCGTGGCCGCGACAACGCGGGTGGGCGTTCCGTCCGCGTCGATGAGGAGGTCACCGACGCGGACCTCGCCCATGGTCGTCCAGCCCGTCGGTGTCGGCAGCGGGGTGTCGAGGGCGAGGGCCTTACCGATGGCCGGCCGGGCCGCCACGACGATCATCTGACCCGGGTGCAGGCCGTTCGTCAGCCGGTCGAGGTCCATGAAGCCGGTGGGCACACCGATCATGCCCTCGCCGCGGTGGCTGGCGGCCTCGATCTCCTCCATCGCGCCGTTGATGGTCTCGGAGATCGGGATGTAGTCCTCGCTGGTGCGCTGCTCCGTGACGGCGTAGATCTCCGCCTGGGCGGTGTTGACCAGCTCGTCGACGTCCCCGCCGTCGGCCGCGTAGCCGAGCTGCACGATGCGCGTCCCGGCGTCGACGAGCCGCCGGAGCACCGCCCGCTCGCGCACGATGCGGGCGTAGTACCCGGCGTTGGCCGCCGTGGGCACCATCGAGATGAGCGTGTGGAGGTAGGGCGCCCCGCCGATGCGCGCGATCTCGCCGCGCTTGGTCAGCTCGGCGGCGACGGTGACGGCGTCGGCCGGCTCGCCCCGGCCGTACAGGTCGAGGATCGCCTCGTAGACGATCTCGTGGGCGGGGCGGTAGAAGTCGGGGCCGCGCAGGTGCTCGACGACGTCGGCGATCGCGTCCTTCGAGAGCAGCATGCCGCCCAGCACGCTCTGCTCGGCGGCGATGTCCTGCGGCGGGGTCCGGTCGAAACCGGGCTCGCTGCGACCGCCCGAGAGCCCACGCTCGAGCTCTTCGATGCTCACGACCACTCCCCCACCGGGTTCGACGACCTCGTACCGACGTTCTATCCCGGATGGCCGACATCGGACGCGGACCTGCCGTACCGATGGTTCCGTTGGACTCGCCCGCGACTCTAGGGCCGTCGCCGCCGAGCACCAACGCGGACCTGTGGAGGAGCCTGTGAGCAGCATGTGGACGGTCGGGCGGGTGACTGTGCACAGGCCGGGGACAACGCTGTGGATACCGCGCCGGGTACCGTGCATCGACGCACGTTCAGCACGCACTTCGCCGTGCACCGACTGTGGATGGAAATCGATTGCGGACCCGCTCACGATCCGGACGGCCCGTCTCGTCAGGCGACGACGGCGTCCGTCAGCTGGACGCTCGCATCGTCGCCCTCGCGCTTCCGGCCCTCGGGGCGCTCGTGGCCGAGCCGCTCTTCGTCCTCGTCGACTCGGCCGTCGTCGGCCACCTCGGCGCCCGGCCCCTCGCCGGCCTTGCCCTGGCCGGCAGCCTGCTCACCGGCGTCGTCGGCCTATGCGTCTTCCTGGCCTACGCCACGACGGCGGGCGTCGCTCGGGCCGTCGGGGCCGGCGACCGACGGCGCGCCCTGGGACTGGCGGTCGACGCCCTCTGGCTCGCGCTCGGCCTCGGGACGGCGCTCGCCGCCGCCCTGTGGCTGGCGGCCGAACCCCTCGCACACGCGCTCGGCGCGCCAGCCGACGTCGTCGCTCCCGCCGTGTCCTACCTGCGCTGGTCCGCGCCCGGGCTCCCGGGGATGCTGGTGGTGCTTGCCGCGACCGGCGCGCTGCGCGGCCTGCTCGACACGCGCACGCCCCTGTGGGTCGCGGGCGCCGGGGCGGTCCTCAACGCGGTGCTGTCTGTGGTCCTGGTGCTCGGTGCGGGGATGGGGGTCGCCGGCTCCGGGCTCGGCACGGCCGTCGCCCAGACCGCCATGGCGGCCGCGCTCGTCGCCGCCGTCGCCCCGGGTCTGCGGCACGACGGCGTCCCGGTCCGGCCGCACCTGGCC
>JAEWYD010000020.1 GCA_023462275.1 Actinomycetes bacterium | reverse complement strand
GGCCCGGGGTCCGCGCCCGAGCGCACCGTCCCGGCCGCGTCGACCATCGACCCGCGCGCCGTCGGGCCGTTCACCGCCGGCGCCACGCGCGTGGTGTGGGGCGGCCTGCTCGACGGCGTCGACGCGTGCCTCGCGGCGGCCGGCGCGCCACCCGTCCTCGCGCTCCAGGAAGACTTCGGGGCGATCGTCGCCGGTGACACCCCCGACGCGACGGTCGCGGGCTGCGTCGACCAGGCCCGGCGGGACGCGCTCGCGCCGTACGTGGCGCCGCCCGCGCGCCTCTACGTGACCGGCGGGCCGGCCGAGGCCTCGGTCCTGTGGGACCTGTCGGGCGCGAACCAGGTGCGCATCGCCCTCCTGGCCGGCGGCGTGCTCGTCGTCACGCTGCTGCTCTGCGCGGTGCTCGCCGGGTACGTCATCCGCCCGCTGCGCCAGCTGACCGCCGCCGCGGACCGCGTGGCGGGCGGCGACCTGGACGCGCGCGTGGCCGAGCCCCGCGTCGAGGAGGTCGGCCGGCTCGCGCGCGCCTTCAACCGGATGGCGGAGCGACGCCAGCAGCTGGAGGTCGCCCGGCGGCAGATGGTCGGCGACGTGTCGCACGAGCTGCGCAACCCGCTGGCGGCGATGCAGGGCTGGATCGAGGCCGCGCAGGACGGCCTGGCGGCCACCGACGAGCGGCTGCTCGCGAACCTCCACGAGGAGACGCTGCACCTGCGGCGCCTGGTCGACGACCTGCACGACCTCTCCCTCGGCGACGCGGGCGAGTTCCGCGTGGAACCGGTGGACGTGGACCTGGCGGACCTCGTCGACCAGGCGCTCGACGCCGCGCGGGCCGCCGCCGACGCCGGTGGCGTGACCCTCGCGGCCCGCGTGGCGCCCGGCGCGCACGTGCTCGCCGACCCGGGCCGCCTGCGGCAGGCGCTCGACAACCTCCTGGTCAACGCGCTGCGGCACACGAGCCCCGGCGGCACCGTCACGGTCATCGGCGCGGTCAGTGGTGCGGTGGGCGAGGCGGCGGCCGAGCTCGCCGTCGCGGACACCGGCGAGGGCATCCCGGCCGAGGACCTCCCGCACGTGTTCGACCGGTTCCGCCGGGTGGACGCGTCCCGCACCCGGGCGACGGGCGGCAGCGGGCTGGGCCTCGCCATCGTCCGCCAGATCGCCGAGGCGCACGGGGGCTCCGCGACGATCGCGAGCGAGCCCGGGCGGGGCACGACGGTCACGCTCCGCCTTCCGGCGTAGCCGCCGACGAAGGGGCGAGCGCAATCCGGCACGACTCGTATACCCTGGGGGGTATGCGAATGCCTCGTGTGCTCCTGTCGCTGACCACCGCCGTCGTGCTCGCCACCGGCCTCGCCGCCTGCTCGGGCGGCACGGACGCCGTCACCGAGGTCCAGCCCGCCGAGGCGGCCAAGACGCTCACGGCCGAGCCGGACATCACCATCCTCGACGTCCGCACGCCCGCGGAGTTCGCCGGCGGCCACCTGCCCGGCGCGGTCAACATCGACGTCGAGGGCGGCACCTTCGACCAGCAGGTCGCCGCGCTTCCCAAGGACGACACCTACCTCGTCTACTGCCACTCCGGGAACCGGTCCGGCGTGGCGACCGAGGCCATGGCCAAGGCGGGTTTCACGCACCTCCTCGACCTGCAGGGGGGCGTGACGGCTTGGCAGCAGGCCGGGGGCACGCTCGTGACGGACGGCCAGTGACCGCCCCGGACGCGGGCGTCGTCCTGCACCTGTCCGAGGCGGACCCCGTCAGACACCGCGCGGTGCTGCGCAACGCGCTGAACCTTGTGGCGGAACTGCCCCCGGGCACACCGGTCGAGGTCGTGGTGCACGGCGAGGCCACCGCGCTCGCGCGTCCCGACGCCGACGCCGCGGGCGCGCTTCAGGAGGCCTTCGCCGCCCACATCGGGCTAGCGGTGTGCCGCAACTCGATGCGGTCACAGGGCCTGGACGACGCCGACCTGGTGCCCGGCGCGGTGCCGGTCACCTCGGGTGTGGCCCACCTGGTCGCGCGGCAGCGCCAGGGCTGGGCGTACCTGCGCCCCTGAGCGTCAACTGCCCAGAGCCACGCAGATCACGACGTCGCGGGGGCTGAACCTAGCCCTCCAGGATCGCCGCCGGCTCGCCAGGGCCCCAGGACTGGAGCTCGACGGGGTTTCCCTCGGGATCGGTGACGTAGCACCACGTCACCGAGCGGTCCGGGGCTACCTGGGTGCGGACGATCTGCCCGAGCGCGACGCCGCCGGCGGCAAGGACCTCACGCCGGGCCGCAGCGACGTCCGCGACCTGGAAGGCGAGATGCCCGTAGCCCGGGCGATCGATCGCCGTCGGCGGCTTCGGGGGCATCGCGCCGAAGCTGTAGATCTCGAGGGTCGGCCCGTCCGGGCCGTGGCCCGGCAACCGCAGGTGCATGCCGTTGAGCGTGGCGCCGGGGACGCCTGTGGCTGCCTCGACGACGGGACCGTGCAGATCACGCTCGGGTGGCACCGGCTCGCAGCCGAACAGCGTCACGTAGAAGTCGACCAGGCGGCGCCAGTCCTGCGCGATGACGTTGGTGTGGCCGTACCGGACGCCCTCGATCATGCTTGGCTCCTCGCCGCCGGGCCGCACGTCAGACGATCGCGCGACAGTTGCCGAACAACGGCACGACGATACGCGCGGACCCGAAGCGTGGTGTTCGTCGCAGCCGGGGAACACCCCATGTCGCATGCCGACCTTGGCTCACTCGGTGCACACTTCCGCGACGCAGCTCGCGGCCAAGGCAGGGCGCGCGCCGGTACCCGCTTTAGGAGTTCGATCTTGGATTGTGGATAACGCTCTGACCTGCGGAACTACATGCGGGTAGTTCGTGGAAGGACCCTGTTCCGTGGCGCTCGCTGACCACACGCTGACCACGCCCAAATCGACTCCGCCGTCAAAGCCGCCTCGTTAGGGCAATAGCGCCGCGCCAGGGTCCAAGCAACGGATCGCCGGCCATGCGCCCGAGCACCGAGCAGTCGGGGCGGGTGTGGCCCAAATGGAGAGCGCCACCCGAAGCGCTACCTCGGCCACAACCAGTCGGCCGCGAGTTGGCGCGCCTCGTCCAGGGGACCCTTGCCCTTGCCCTTGCCCCTAGTGCCCTTGCCTGTGCCCTTCCCCTTCCGGTTGGATACCGGGCTCTTTGCCTCCTGTGTCGACACGAGCGGCGACCTGGAGAGCTTCTGAAGCTCGTCGCCGAGCTGGTCGGCCGCTCGCCCGCTCCAGCGCCGGGCCTCACTCAAGGCGACACCACGCATTGACTCGCCGGCCGACCCCCACAGGGCGGCCTGCTGGGCGAAACGCCGGGCCACGCGTCGGGCGCGGTCCCAGTCCGCGCCGAAGCCGAGCTCAGACGGATAGTCCCCAAGAGCTTCCCAGACCACCCAGTCCGATCGAGCACACGCTTCCCACACCACTGCAAACGCACGCCCCAGTAGCGCTGCCTCCTCGTCTGTTGGCTCGCCCTTCGCTAGACGAAGGAGATGCGAAGCCTCTGCCGGCCCAAGCGTCACGCCCTTGAGGGCCAACCACGGCCGTAATCCTTCGGCGGACAGTTCGCCCGCCGAAGGATCACCGATGAGAAGCAGCATCGGGAGCGCGCTCGCGTCAGCGCATCCTGCGGCAGCCTCAACCACTGCCCTTGCCAGGACTGCTTCGCGGACAACTCCCCGCCACCCGATCCGGGCTGCAAACGACACCTGCGAGAGTTCAAGCGCGAGCTCCGAGACATCCGCCACCCGCAGGCCACTTCCGGCAGAGAGGCTTCCCAGCCATCCGACGCCCAACGTCGGCGCCGGCGCGTAGACAGCCATCCACCCAAGAGATCGACCCGGCTGGCGAGAGGCCCTCCTCCGCCTCTTGTCAAGAGCAGCGGAAATGCCGCCTCTCTTCTCGCTGTCAAGGACCCAGAATGCGCGCGCCCATGCCTCATGGTCTTCCCGCCGTACGCCCAGCAACACGTCGAGTGCGGCGTCACCGCCCAACTCCGCGATCTCGGCAAGCCAGGTCGGCTCAGCTACGACCGCAAGGGCGTCGCGCGCGGCCCGGGGAAGCACGTCCGCGACCGAAACAACTTCACCTTTCTTGCCAGGGACCGGTTCAACCGGTCGGGCCGCCTCCATGAGCAAACCCGGATCGTCACCCAGTGCCAAGACCATGCCTGAGACGTCTACGTCACTGTGCCGGACACACCTGCCGAAACTCGTCGATACGAGAAGCGCCGCGGCGTCGCGCTGCGTCCACCTGGACGGCAGCCTCTCATCGGGCGACAAGAGAGTGCGCTTCAGCCGACGCATACTTGATGGCTCAGGGTAATCTTCGCTCACCCTGGCGGCCAAGCGGCGTTGAATGGTTCGCGGATCTCCGTCAGGGTCCCCGGCGGCCATCCAAATGTCACTCAGGAGCCCCGCAGCGCTTCGCCGCTGCGTCTCGGAGCCGCAGAAGCGCAAGTATGATCTAAACGCCTGTGGCATCCGCCCGCGAAGATCCGCATCAATTAGAGTGCCCGCAGCAGTGGTTTGCGACGGAGGGGGCCCAAAATCGGCGGTCGCCGAGAGCTTGCGCGCCATCGGCACGGCAAGGAGGTCAAAATCGCGCCCGCCGATCGACCTGCGCCCAGTCGCGCCGAGACAGAAGGAGAACCGGCGACGGAGCGCAGGCCACTGCCACCACCAAATTCGGAGAACATCCCTCTCAATAGCCGGGCCACCGTCAGCAGGCAGCCAAACCGTCCCTTCATCCTCCGCGTACAGAGCCGACAGGACGGGGCGCCATTCGTGAGCCAGTCCGCTGTCATCGTCCTCCGGACCCACTGTCGCGACCGACAATCGCTCGCGGCACTCCTCTGGTCGGCCTGTGGCGGGCCTCTTGAGGTGAGCAATGATCGAGTTCGGATCACCAATTGCGCTAAGCAAGCGATTGTCAAGAATTAGCACATGCGTCCACACCGCCCCCGGCCGTGACGACTCGAGAGCCCGCCACGTGCGCGTTAGGGCGTATCGGTCCCCGGGCAACGGGTATCCACTTAGGTACCCGTCAAAGCCGTCGTAGGACTCTGCACCGGTTCCATCGGTCAGTCGGCTCAGAATCGAGATGGACTCCTTGTCTAGCATTGACGACACGCTCAGGAGCCGATGGCCATCCTCGTAGCCAAAGAGCGCTTGGTCAACCTCGCTCGAAGCGGAATCCGCGGGAACCGGCAGCCGCCAGTCTGGCGGCGTCACGATGTCACTCCGGCACCCGCGCGAGCCACCGGAGCGGCTCCGCGATGTCGTGAGTCCAGTCTTCCTCCGTTACAACAACGGGCCGACGCTCGTAGGGCAGGTCAAGTAGCGCATCCACTGCGGCAGTGTCGAGGAAGTCGCAGCCCTGTGCGCTCACACCAAATGCCCGCCAATCGAGTGCACGTGAACTCGCATCCATGAACTGCACAAACAGAGGAAGGGCCCTCTGAAGCCACGCTCGGGGCCGCACCGTTGTCCCCCAGTCCGGCCCTCCGTCGAGGATATCCCACGCCGAGACGATCACGGCTATACGCGCGCGCTCCGAACTACTCCGGGACTCCATGGCGATCTGCACAAGGTCGACGAGGTGAACCGCCGTCGGCGCAGAAGCCCACACCACGAGAGGATCAACGTCGGCAGGAGACGTGTCGGGCTCGTCCGGGATAACTGGCAGGTCAAGAGGCACGCCGGCGGCCGCAGCGAGGCGCATCGCTTCCGCAATGGTCGACGGGCCCTTCACTCGATCTGGGTGCACAAAGATCATCAGCGCATCACTGTCGGCCAGTTCCGCCATGAGCGCGGCCGAGACCACGCGTTGCGCGAGCATCGCCTCGACTGTCTCGCCCGCCACATCGAGATGCTGAAAAATGAAGGGTTCGCCATCGATCGACAGATCAAGAAGCACGCGTTCGCCGGTGTCGCGCCTTGTCCGATCTACACTCTCACATCCCAAGAGGGCGTGCTCCGCGAGGTCGAGATAGGCGGAACTCGCCGGCAGGTCACCGCGCAGCGTCACGGGTGCCCCGGGCGGGGCGTACTTCACCGTGGCCCAAAGCCCGCCAAGGTAGCTGGTCTTGCCGCTCGAGTGACCTCCGAGCATTGTGATCTTCATGAGCTGCCTCTGCCTCGAGATCGGCTAGACCGGCCCGGAGCCGTCAACGGTGAGTGGCAGGAGCCGGGTCCCGCCTTGGGATAGACGCGCCAATGTGGACCGCAACGAAACGGGCGCTATGGACGCGGGCGCAGGCGTCCTCGTCGAAAGGATCGATTCCAGGAGCCGATCGACTCCCCAGGGGATGTCATGGTTGGCTGGTCTCGCTGCGACTTCGATGACGTCCGCTCCTCCCAGCCAACGCTCCGCCCACGCGGCAGCACGCGCCAGAGCCTCACTCCGGAAGTCTCCGGGACAGAGGTCGGCTTTCGTAAGCACGATCGTGTGCCTGGCGCGCCCGTCGAAGTGACTGCGCTCGGCCATCCGGCGGATCAACGACTCGGTTGACCCTAGGGCGCGTTGCCGCTCCCGCCTCTCAACGAGTAGCTCTGAGTCCAGCACGTGAAGGAGATGATCGGCTCGAGCCACAAGACCGGCGGCGTCGCCGATGTCGCCCCCGCTCGCTAACGTGCTGAAGTACTCACCCGAGATGTCGGCGACGAGCACCGACCTCGCGTCGTCGCTGGAAGCAAAGCGCAAGTGCACCCAGGGGCGCGCAGAATCGTAGCGCGTGCGTGGAGTCACGGGGCGGATGCCACCGCTGGCAGTACTCGCCCAATATGCCCGTTGACACAAGGCTAGGAGCGTTCGCGATCCCGCGAATGACCAACCAGAGATCGGACCTTCGAGCAACTGCTCGTACACCGATGCCAATAGCGTCGTCTTGCCCGCATCCGGTGGCCCGGCAATGAGGACCAAGGTCACCGCCTCGGATGCCATAAGGTTGTGTGCCTCGTGCGCCGTGAGAGCTAGCCCTGTCGAAAGCGCGACGCTTGAACCGTCGAAAACGATGGTGTCCTGCGGCCCGTCGGGCCGTCGCACCCGTCGGCGACCGCCGGGGCCGCTCTGTGCCTGTACCGCCATCGTCTCGCCCGCGCCAGCGTCTGCGTTAGGACGCACAAGCGGGTCTAGGGCCAGATCCTCGACGCGGCGCGGTCCGTCGAGTGGCGGCGACTCAGCGGGCGAATCGTCCGCCGGAGCCGCTGGTTGCCCGGGCGTCCGGCTAACCTCGACAGGACGCTGTTGAGGGTCGTAGTCCGGCTCCGGCTCGAAGTTCTCGCAATCGATGAGCGAGAGCCCAAGGGCGCAGGGCCCTGTTCCTTGGGACACGCGACAAGAGGGAAGGGTGCATCTCCCCGGGTGGTCAGTCAGCGCCTCGCTCATAGCTCAGGCCCTGAGAGCTTCCAACAAGCCGAGTTCATCATGAAGCCTTGCACCGAGCTCGATGGGGTCAAGTTCGAGCAACTTCTGTTCGATAACGCCTTGCGAGACTGGGACCAGCTCGCCCACTGCGATGCGTGTTTGGGCCATCATTTCCTCGAGGGCGCTGGCCAGCTCTTTGCCGTTGCCGTTGCCTTTGGCGCTCGCGGAGTCGACTGCGGCTGAGATCAGCGCGCGCGCATCCGGGCGTCCCAGCGCGAACCGAGAGAGACCTCGGACCTCGAACGCGGCGCAAACCGACGCCAGTGCCGGCGTCAGTTCGCTCCACTGCCTCTCGGCGAGAGCACACCTTCCAGAGAGCAACCAAACAAGCACGTCGCTCTGTTCCAGCAACGGGGCTTCGCGACCAGACGAAACCTTCACAAGTGCGGACATTGACCGCGACACCAAGTCGTTCATGCTTCCCGAGAGCGCCTCCACCACGGTGCGCAGGTTCTCCGGCGTGAGGGGATCATCGCAATTGGCCAGCGCTTCGTTCACCTTTCGCATCTGCAAAGTGAGCCGTCTGGACTGGGGCCACGGGTCCACAGTGCGTACCGAGGTAGCCGCGTCCCAGAGTCCGGAGTCACTCAGTTCGAGGTCGGGAAGGCTGGGATCCCACCCAACGTGGGTAGCACACCTGCGGAGGTAGAGGGCCACGGGCGCATGACCGGTGTTGCCTGACGCATGCAGTAGGGCGGCCCCGGCCAGGACGGACACTTGGCGGTCCGCTCCACGCAGCGGCGACTTCTCGTCGTGCGCGCGAAGCGCTTGCCGCCACTCCGCGTCGAACTCGGGGCTCGCGCGCCTATATGCAGCTCGGCAGAGCCCGATGATGCGAGAATCATCTGCCTCCGCGACATACTCCTCGATCGCGGACCACCACGCATCGATAGGTAGGCTCTCGATGCTCGTGTCGGGGTACAGCGTGCGTACCCAGTCAGGAAACAGTTCGTGCATTAGTGGTCCTCACCGAGTTGGGATTGAGTTCGAGCGACATTGTCTTGAATTGCTCGAATGAACGCCTCAAGGCGATCTCCCTCGCGTAGCCGCGCGAACGCGCGCAGGCGCACCTCCGTTGGCGGCAGCGATTGATCTGAGTCCTCGATCAGACCGAAGTCGACGAGCAGTCGCTGTTGCGCCGCGTACCCGAGTTCGCCGAAGGCGTACGTTGCTGTGCGAAGTCGCTCGGGACGACCCTGCTCGTCCACGACCGGTGTTCTCCTGGAAAGCGGTGGCGTTGTGTCGATGCCGGTCGACGCCGCTGCGTCCTCGTTCGGCGCCATCGACACATGTGCCTGGGCAAGCCGTCCGGGATCGTCCTCTATAGGCGCGCCTTCCCCGGAGCGTGAACCTGCACGCGCCGCCTCGACCGCACGGTAGCGCGCGAATCTCACCAGCGGAACGACTTTCACGTCAGGTTCCCATCGGCCGGCAATCGAATCCGACCGGAACACGTTATCCATCTGGGGCATGACGCGCGGCCAAAGGCTCAGGGCCAACCTCGGCTGCGAGCCGAATTCCTCTTCCAGGTCCAGACGCAGCCAGTTGTAGCGGGGGAGCCAGTCGGTTCGTCGCTCCGGATGGACGGCACCTGCCACAAGCCGTATTGAGTCGTCGGAGACGGACACATGTTGAACGTGCTTGTGCCCGTACAGATGAACACTCACGAAGTTCCGCATGGCGGTTTCGCATTCGTCCCTGTCGTGCCACCAATCCGGAGGATGGTGCCCAAGGATCATTACCACATCGTTGCGCTCGACGGTCGAAATGGCCGTCTGAGTTGTCCCGACGATCAGGTTGGCGCGTTGATCATCACGATCGGATACGATACAAGTGGTGATACCGCGCATCCGCAAGACGGAGTTCTCGCCCAGTTGCCACGGCGCCTCCCAGTACGGATACGGCCCTGAGACGTCGCAGCCATAGTCCGCCGCGAACTCACGGTAGGCCGCGAGCGGAGCAAACAACGGGTCTGATTGCTCGGCATACAGGTCGGCAAGTTGGTTGTCCGCTTCGAGCGGTTCGAGCTTCCTTAGTGCGCCATGCGTAATCTCAATCGAGCCCTTGACTGCCTGACGATCGACGTCGTGGTTTCCGGGGACGACTTGCACCTGCTCCGGCCGGATGCCGAGCGCGTCCGTTACCAGCCGGAGGAACTCACGCGCTTGCGCGTACTCGTGCGGTTGGCCGCTGAACGCGATATCACCAGTGACGAGCACCGCATCAGGAGTACCCAGGAGAGCGGCGCCCTCTTCCAGGTCGTCCAGCAGGCTCTTCCGGGCGAGAGCGTTGGGACCCTTCTTCGTGACATCCTTCGCATCAAAATGGATGTCCGATAGGTGCACGAAGAGCGGAGAAGCGCCCTTATTCGCTACAGTTCCGTCCGCCATCGGCTCTCCCGCATCTTGGGCAACTTCGTGGCCGGCCGCCTGGCGCGCGGCTCCCGAAGCAGGTTAGCCGGTCACGGTGCCACGGGGTGGAGTCGGCGCGGGGTATCGTCCTGTCGCGCCCCGGCCCGAAGCGCGACGATCAGGCCGCGGTTGGCCAACTCGCACCCCGGACGGAGGGGGACCCCGCGAGCATCCCAGAGGTGCAAGATGAGTCGCGGCCGTCATCGAGCTCGTCGCGGCTCCAGCGCCGGCCGAGGGAGCGCGCTCGGCTGGATCGCTACGTTGGCGCGCGCCGGTTCGTGGCGGCGGCCAGGTTCCGCTCAACATCGACGGCGGCAACGTCGTAGCCGGTCGCTCGGGTGCCGGACCAGTTGAGGCCTACCCGGATCCCGTCTCGCTCGAGCCCGGTGAGCCAGCGTTCCCGGAAGCGCTCCAGCGGGAGCTCTTCGACAATGAAGCCCGCGTAGGCGTGCACGTGCGCCACGACTCGCTCCGCGCGGCTACGAAGAGACCAGAAGGGCTGAGCGCGCTGGCCATCCGGGTTCAGCGGCGCGGGGTAGCCCCCTCCGTCGCGAGTCGTCCACACCGAGCCCTCACGGAGCGCTTCGTCATAGAAGGCCACCGCCTGCGCCGCACTGGTGCTCACGTGTCCGATGGTTCCATGCGCCGCCCCGGCGCCGCTCGCGTTGCGCCGTCCACTCGTCGTTGATCGGGCTCCCGCCCGGCCGCCCCCAGGTTGGTCGGTCCGCTGGCACACCTCTTCCTGAACGCGGTCGTGGCGGCAGGCGCGCATGTTCTCCCCCACTTCCGCACACCTGCAGGTAGCGACGGAGCCGCGAGGGGAGGTGAGCCGGGTGATGTCGATGCACAAGCTGACGGCCGGGGACGGGTATGCGTACCTGACCCGGCACGTCGCCGCGGGCGACGCTGGCCTCGACGCCGGGGCGTCGCTGACGGCGTACTACGAGCAGACCGGGAACCCGGCGGGCCGCTGGTACGGCGCCGGGCTCACCAGGTTTGGCAAGGGCACGCGTCGGCTCCGGCCGGGCGACGTGGTGACCGAGGCGGCGATGACGGCCGTCTTCCGCGACGGGGTCGACCCGCTCACCGATGACGCGCTCGGCCGGCCCTATAGCCGGTTCGATGACGGGAAGCGTCACGCGGTGGTCGGCTACGACCTGACGTTCACGGCACCGAAGTCGGTGTCGGTGCTGTGGGCGCTGGCCGATGACGCTACCCGCGTCATCGTCCATGACGCGCACCGGGCGGCGCTCGCGTCATCGCTGGAGTTCGTCGAGCAGCGCGTCATCCGCACGCGCATCGGCGACGCGGGGCGTCATCAGGTCCGCACCCGCGGGATGGTCGCCGCGGCGTTCGACCACTGGGACACCCGGGCCGGTGACCCGAACCTGCACACCCACGTCGTCATCGCCAACAAGGTTCAGGGGCCCGACGGCGCCTGGCGGAGCCTGGACGGGCGCACCGTGCACGCCGCGGTCGTCACCGTCTCCGAGCTGTATGACGCGCTGCTCGCGGACGAGCTGGCGCGGCGGCTGCCGGTGGAGTGGTCCATGCGCGACCGCGGCACGCGCCGGAACCCGGCGTTCGAGGTCGACGGGATCGGCGAGGACCTGCTGGCGCACTTCTCGACCCGGGCCGAGGCGATCCATTGCGCCGAGCGGGAGTGGCTCGCCGAGTTCGAGACGACGCATGGCCGGGCACCGACCCGGGTGGAGACGACCCGGGCACGCCAGCACCTGACCCGGGCGACGCGGCCGCCGAAGACGGTCCGGCCGCTCGCGGACTTGCTTGCGGACTGGGCGAACCGCGCCCGCGCGCTGACCGGCCTCGAGCCACACGACCTCGCCGCCCGGGCCCTGGCCGGCAACTACGGCCGGGCGTTGCACGCGCACGACGTCGGCCCGGAGGTGCGGGCGGCGATGGTCGCCCAGGTGCTCGATGACGTGTCGACGCGGCGGTCGGTGTGGACCACATGGAACCTCGGCGCCGCCGCCGTCCGTGCCCCGAAGCTGCTGCGGATGGCGTCAGCCGCGGACCGGCGGGCGCTGCTCAACGAAGTCACCACTGACGCCGCCGCGGCGTGCGTGCACCTGGACGACAACCGCGACCCGATGACGCGGCGCGTCGGCGAGTCCCTGTTCAGCTCGACCGAGCTGCTCGGCGCGGAGAAGCTGCTGATCGACGCTGCAGAGACCACCGGCGCACCGCACCGACCAGCGGAGATGCTCGGCGCCATCCCGCTGCGCACTCAGCACCGCCTCGGTGGTCTCGCCCCCGACCAGCGTGCGGCCGCCGAGGCCGTCATCACCTCCGGTCGACTGCTCGATGTGCTCGTCGGGCCGGCCGGTTCGGGCAAGACCACCACCCTCGCCGGGCTGACCTCGTTCTGGCGGCACGGCATCGGGTCGGTCGTCGGGCTGGCGCCGTCGGCCACCGCGGCGCGCACGTTGGCGGACTCGCTCGGGGTGCCGTGCGAGACCACCGCCAAGTGGCTGCACGAGTCCACCGGCGACGGCGCCACCACCCGCGCCCTTCGCTACGCCGACGCCGTCGCACGCATGTCCACCCGCGACTATCGGGAGCAGCGCGCGGCCAACGAGGAGCACTGGCGGCTGCGCGCCGAGCAGGACCAGTGGCGCTTCTCCGCCGGCCAGCTCGTCATCGTCGACGAGGCCTCCCTCGCCGACACCCGGACCCTGGCCGTGATCGTCGAGCAGGCACGGGCAGCGGCGGCGAAGGTACTGCTCGTCGGGGACCACCTGCAGCGCGGGTCGGTCGACGCGGGCGGCGCGTTCGGGATGCTCGCCCGCCGCGGGCCGACCGCCGAGCTCACCAGCCTGTGGCGGTTCGCGAACCCCTGGGAAGCGCGGGCGAGCCTCGAGCTCCGCCGCGCCCACGCGACCGCGCTCGACACGTACGAGGCCCACGGCGCCATCACGTCCGGCGACCACGACGCGATGCTCGACACCGCCATCGACGCCGTCACCACCGCCAGCGAGCAGGGCCGAGTCGCGGTCCTGCAGGCGGTCGACAACCGGACCGTCCGCGAGCTCAACGCGCGCATCCGCGCCGATCGCATCACCACCGGCCACGTCGCGCCTGCTGGGGTGAGCCTGCATGACGGGCTGGCAGCCGGCGTCGGCGACCGGGTCGTCACCCGACGCAACCACCGACGCCTGACCACCGCCGACGGGTTCGTCCGCAACGGCGCCCTATGGGACGTCTCCGCCGTCCTGCCCGACGGGTCACTGCGCGTCCGCCCCGCCAGCCACGTCGACGCACCGGCCGTCCGCCTCCCCGCCGACTACGTCGCCGAGCACGTCGAGCTCGGCTACGCCACCACCATCGCCCGCACCCAGGGCATGACTGTCGACGAGACCCACACCATCGCCACCCCCGGCATGGGCCGGGAGGACCTCTACGTCGCGATGAGCCGCGGCCGCCACACCAACCGCGCCTACGTCGTCGTGGACCAAGGCGACGCGGAGTGCCTGCCGGGCCAGGCGCCGTCGTCGGGCAAGGAGGTGCTCGAGCAGATCCTCGCCACCAGCCACGCCGAGCCCAGCGCCACCGAGACCTGGGACACCTACCACCCCGGCCGGGCCGCGCCGCTCGTGCCGCCCGTGCATCCACAGCAGCCACGGAACTCCTTGCCTCCACAGCCCCCGCTGCATCTCTTGACCGGGCCGCCGCCGTCGTCCGCCGATGGACCGGTGCTCGGTAGATGACTACCGCCACACCCAACCCAACAGAAGGAGAAGGTCATGATCACCACCGCACAGCACACCGTCCCCACCACCCCGGCCCGGCAGTACTACCGCGTGAAGGACGCGGCGCGGGTGCTCGGGGTGCCGCCCCGGACGCTGTACCACCTGGTCGAGCACGAGCAGATCCCGTTCCGGCGGCTCGGCACGGTGATCCTCCTCCCGGCGGCGTGGGTCGAGCGCGAGCCGACGATGCCGGTGAAGCGGCGCTGATGTCCGTCACCAGGCGGCAGCACCCGACCGGCAAGGTGACCTGGCGCGCGAAGGTGTTCTTCGAGGGCCGGGTCATCGCGCAGCGGTCGTTCGAGCGCCGGGTCGATGCCAAGCGCTGGGAGGCGGACCAGCTCGCCAAGCTCGACGCCGGCTCGTGGATCGACCCGGCGCGCGGGCGGATGACGTTCGCGGCGCTGGCCGAGGAGTGGCAGGCCTCGCGCGGCCACCTGGCGGTGCGCAGCCAGGAGACCACGCGGTTCCTGCTGGACAAGTACGTGATCGGCGAGATCGGCGCGTACCCGATCTCCGGGATCTCGGCGGCCGACGTCGAGCGGGTCATGTCCGCGCTCACGGCGCGCGGGTTGGCGACGGCGACGCGGCGCCGGGCGCTGTCGATGATGCGCTTGGTCTTCGACTACGCGATCCGCGACCGGCGGCTATCGGTGAACGTGGCGCGGATGGTGGCACTGCCGCGCGGGGGGACCAAGCGCGAGCCGCACTGGCTGCGGCCCGAGCAGCTCGGCCGACTGGTCATGGCGATGCCGCCGCTGTGCCGGCCGGTCGTGCTGTTCCTCGGGACCACGGGGTGCCGGTTCTCGGAGATGGCGGCGCTGCGAGTCGACGACGTCGTACAGACCCCGCACGGGCTCGGCGTCCGGGTGCACCGGGCGGCGACGCAGTCCAAGCGGACCAGCGGGGCGGTGTTCGGGCCGACGAAGACGCACCAGACGCGGACCGTGCCGGTGCCCGCGGCGCTGGACGAGTACGTGCGGACGCGGGTCGCCTTCACCGCGCCGGGCGGGTACCTGTTCCCGAGCCCGACCGGCGGCGTGTGGACGAACACCAACTTCCGGGCGAGGTCGGGGTGGATGGAGGCCACGCGGCGGGCCGGGGTGGAGGGGACGACGATCCACGACCTGCGGCACACGGCGGCGTCACTATTGATCGCGGCTGGGGCGGACGTGAAGGCGGTGCAGGTGATCCTCGGGCACTCGACCGCGACGATGACGATGGACCTGTACGGGCATCTGTTCAGTGAGGCGACTTGGCAGGCGATGGAACGGCTGCCGGTGATCCCGCTGATGCAGACGCCACGGGCGATCGAACCGCCGCCGACCGCTGGCGCCGCCGACTGAATGGCGCGGCGCGGTCCCGCAGGAGGTGCCTCAACTCAGAGCCCGACGAAGACCGTGTCGAGTCGCTCGTGCCGGAAGGTCCACGTCTCGAAGCCGCTCCGATCTGAGCGAACCTCAAGACGTCCGTCCGAAAGGACGAACGAGCAGTCGCCGGCGAAGTCAGCGTCGGCGAAGACCACGTCGACGAGGTCGAGGCCACACAGGTCCCAGACGGCGTCCGCGGCGTCAGCGGCCCCCCAGGACGTCACGGTCTGATCGCCACGGCGCCAGGCCCACTCGCCAACGAAGGCCGCAGACCAGCCGTCACCGACGATCGTCAGCATGGGATCGCTGAACTGGACGTCGCGGATCCGAAGGCGACCGAGGGCGCGGAGCTCCCCAGAGAGCGACGTGGCTTCGTCCATGAGCCGATCATCTCGGATGACCCGCACCTGCACGCTGCCGTGACCATCGGCCGAGTGAGTCAGCGCTCCCGAAGCTCCGCGAGCACGTGTTGCATCGCGACCTCAGCGTCGGACGTCGTGAACACAGATCCGGACCGGTCACTTTCGATCACGAAGGGCGGCGAGCCGGCCTCGCGGGTGTCGATCTGGACTTCGAGGGACCCGCGCCTGACCCAGTAGACGTTGTCGTCATCAGCCGGGTGCGTCCCGACGAAACGAGAGACCTCGGCGTCCGGTACCGAAGCCCGAACCCGCGAGAGGACCAGGTCCAGCGCTCCACCTGTGGCGTCCACCGGCCGCCAGATCTTCTCGCCGCTCATGACGCCATCATGCAGTGGAGATCACGCTCGCGGGATCGATCTCCTCTGGAGTCATCGGCCTTTTCGTCATACGATATCTGCGTGGTGAGCGACGAGCAGATCCAGCAGTGGGCCGATGAGGCCGAGGCGGGCTACGACGTCGATGCGCTGAAGCGTCGAGGGCGCGGACGCCCGGGCCGCGGAGCGGAGCCGATGCAGGTGGTAGCCGTCCGACTGACGGCTGAGGAACTCGACGCCCTCGACGCCGCGGCGGCGAAGCAGGACATGACCCGCTCCGAGGCGATCCGGGCCGCGCTCGCCCACTTCGCTGCGTGAGGGTCCATCGCAGCGCGCTCAAGCACGGTGTCGCACAGGAGGACGCGATCCAGGCCGCCGAGTGGTCGCTGTGGATCGAGCCCCTTGACGACGACGGGCCGCCCTTCCGGGAGCTGCGCCTCGGCTTCGACACGCAGGCACGACTGCTCGAGACCGTGGTGCTCGTGCTCGAGGGCGGTGACGAGCTCGTCATCCATGCGATGCCAGCCCGCAGGAAGTACCTCGACCTCTTGCCATAGGGACTCGCCACCACCCTGCTGCATGCCCGAGCCGCTCCCCGGGGGCCATCCGTCTTGACGGGCCCTCAGATGATCGTGACCTCGGTCAGCGCCCAGAGCCGAGGTTCCGCGGCGACGAGGCACTCGGCCAGGCGCCGGCGGAAGAGGAGGTGCCGGAACGCCTTCAGCCCGGCCCCGAAGACCTCACGGGACGCGACGACGTCCCCGTCCCCGTCCCCGTCCCCGACGAGCGAAGCGCCAAGGATCGGCACCTCGCTCTCCAGGACCGGCAGCCACTTCCATCGGCCGCAGCGGGCACACGTCGAACCGGTCCGTTCTCCCTCGTACTCCCCGTGCCGAGCAACAACGCTCCGGGACAGATCCTCCGGACGGTGCCAGTCCGTGCCGTTGACGACCGGACGGAGCTGCTTCACACCGGTCGGACCCGTCCGAGGCTTGTGGACATCACCGAGGTCCACCTCGAACGCTTCCTCCAACTCGGCGGCCAACCGCGCCGAGACGCACACGACGTCGAAGTGCCAGTTGGGCATCCAGACCTCGGCTGCAGGGAACTTGCGCCCCTGCACGACGAGCGCACCCGTCTGCTCCACGAGCGGCGTGCCGCATCCGCGACACCACCCTCCGGGCCCGTACATCGGATCCAGGCCGTACGAGTCCTCCGGCCAGGGCCAGCCGGAGTTGAACCGGGGGGTGAGCGCCACCCAGTCCGCCGTCTCACCCATCACGGCCCCCAGTATGGCGAAGCCCCCGTCGCAGTTGATCACGACGCCGTGCGCGACCCGGCGCGCGGGCGGATGACGTTCGCGGCGCTGGCCGAGGAGTGGCAGGCCTCGCGTGGTCACCTGGCGGTGCGAAGCCAGGAGACCACGCGGTTCCTGCTGGACAAGTACGTGATCCCGGAGATCGGGGCCTACCCGATCTCCGGAATCTCAGCCGCCGACATCGAACGGGTCATGTCGGCGCTGACGACGCGTGGGCTGGCGACGGCGACGCGACGTCGGGCGCTGTCGATGATCCGGCTGGTGTTCGACTACGCAATCCGCGACCGGCGGCTGAGCGTGAACGTCGCGCGGATGGTGGCGCTACCGCGCGGGGGCACCAAGCGTGAGCCGCACTGGCTGCGGCCCGAGCAGCTCGGCCGGCTGGTGATGGCGGTCCCGCCGCTGTGCCAGCCGGTCGTGCTGTTCCTCGGCACGACGGGGTGCCGGTTCTCGGAGATGGCGGCACTGCGGGTCGACGACGTCGTGCAGACCCCGCACGGACTCGGCGTCCGGGTGCACCGGGCCGCGACGCAGTCCAAGCGGACCAGCGGGGCGGTGTTCGGGCCGACGAAGACCCACCAGACGCGGACCGTTCCGGTGCCGGCGGCGCTGGATGAGTACGTGCGGACGCGGGTCGCCTTTGCGGGGCCGGGCTCGTACCTGTTCCCGAGCCCGACCGGGGGCGTGTGGACGAACACGAACTTCCGGGCGCGGTCGGGATGGATGGAGGCCACGCTGCGGGCCGGGGTCGAGGGGACGACGATCCACGACCTACGGCACACGGCGGCGTCGCTGCTGATCGCGGCCGGGGCGGACGTGAAGGCGGTGCAGGTGATCCTCGGGCACTCCACCGCCACGATGACGATGGACCTCTACGGGCACCTGTTCAGCGAGGCGACCTGGCAGGCGATGGAGCGGCTGCCGGTGATACCGCTGATGCAGAAGTTGCGGGCGATCGAGGGACCGCCCAGCGCTGGCACCGGGTGAAGAGCAGGCTCTACGTCGGACCCGGATGCCGCTGCGAACTCGCCGCCCGGCTACCGTCGCGGGCGCGGACGGAGTGGGGACTTGAGGGCGGCGCGATACAGCCGGGGCACGACGTACTGCCGGCCGTTCTGCCCGAGCACGCCGGACAGGACCAGGAGGTCGACTGCACCGTCCTGCATGGCTCGTGGTTGATCGGCCAGGCCAAGCGCAGAGAGCAAGCTATCCCTGGAGTCGTAGCTGGCGGGCTTGCGCTCTAGCGCAGCAACGAGATACTCCAGACCCGGGAACTCGTTGAGCACGGTATCCGTCAGCCGCTTCCGAGACAGCTTCCCGAGCGCGCTTGTGAGGACGGGCTCGTCTAGGAGCGGAGCGCCTGGGTCCACCTCGTGGTCGTTGGCCGCGCCCCTCAGATCCTCTCGCCGCCTCTCGAGGGCAAGCCGCAACAACGTCAGGACGTTCCTGGGGTTGTAGCCACGATGGCCGTCGGCAGTCCACGAGCAGATCTCGTGCAGGGACGCCTTGTCTCCAGAGGAGAACGTCTCAGGCAGCAGGCATTTCCAGGCGGCGCTTGCCGGGCGCGAAGCGCGCCGCGCATTGGGCCAGACCTCGCAGAAGGAACCACTCCTCAGGACGCGCGTTCCCACGATGTCCTCGATGTCCCGCTCGTTCCACTGAAGCTCGATGGTCCTGAGGTGCGTCGAGTTCGTGAACGCCGCGTCCGAACTCATGCGGCGCAGTAGGTCGGTGCGTAGGAAGACCTTAAGGCCCACGTGCCGATCGAGGCCAAGCTCGCTTGCGACATCAAGCATTGTCCGGAGCAAGGCCCTTAGTGCACGCCGTTCGACCTCCGAGTCCCGCGTGAAGCACTCGTCGACTCGGTCGACGGCAACCCAAATTGACTCTCCGATACTGCGTAGCACCTCGTCGCAGCTCTTGAGGAGTGCGAGCAGGTCCGTGAACTCCAGTCTGACCTGTGACGCATCACTCGAAGGGTCCGCAACATCGAACTTGAGTCCGAAGGTGAAGAGGCCGGCCCCGTCGGTCGTCACTGTTGGCTCAAAGCTCTTGGCTTCGAGGATCCGCTGAAGTAGCGACTTCTGTCGCCTATCTGCCTCCCGAAGGCCCAGTAGGCGGAGGATCTCTGAGATCTCCCCGACTCGCCGCTGAACTGCCGGCGTCCCCAGGTGTTGGTCGACTACCTCATTCGCGACTAGCGAGGCGAAGTACGCCGTCCAGATGGACCTCAGCCGCAGCTCCGTTGCTTGCTCATTGAAGAGCGACAGAAACACAGGGCTACCCATTGGGCTGCCGGCCTTAAGCACAGTAGTGGATTGGAGTTGAGGAAACTGCGCTGAGTGCTCCGTGAGCATGCGGTAGAGCGCCGATTTGCCTGTCCCCTTGAGCCCAGTCACGAGATCAACATCGTCCCGGACTAGCCTACGGAACGCCTCCGTGGTCACGAACGCCTTATCGAGCACCCGGTCGTTCTCCGCAGCGTCGTGCCCGAGGTCGATATCTTCGAGGAGCGGTCCCAGCTTCATGATCGCGACGTTAGCGCAGCGCGGGGTCCGTGCGCGCCCAAGTCGGTGCTCGGCACCGCTCGCCGCGGGTCCATATCTGTAGCCAGAGTCAGACGACCAGCGGTGCCGAGAGTCCTAACCGACGATCTTCGCGCCCTTCGAGCGATTGCACTTCCAGCACAGGGTCTGGAGGTTCTCGGGGACGCTCAGGCCACCTCTGGACACGGGCACGATGTGATCGACCTCAAGTAGCAGGTGAGGCTCAGCCGCGAGTGAGACGCCGCAGCTCAAGCAGGCGAAGCGATCGCGCTCCTTGATCTGGCTGCGGAGCCGCGCCGTCATGAGCGCGCGCTGCCCGGCAGCCGACTTGGTCCAGCGGATCTTGTCGACCAACGTCTGAGCGAGAGCTTCCAGCGTTGGCGTGTTGAGGACGATAGGAGTCTCCTGGCTACTGTTGCCCCCCGCGGAGACGTACTGGAACTTGTAGTGCGGGTAAGGCACTTCCACGGGCGAGAGGTGAACCCCGACCTGGTTCCAGAACTGGTCCGAGTAGTGCTTGAGTATGAAGTTGGGCGGATTGATCTGGGCCGCGATGTCAGCCTCGCGCGCCTTGACATTTCCAACCGCTTCCTCAAGTCGGGCGATGTCGTCGGCGACTCGCTGGACATCCGCCAGAGTGTCCTGATCAGCCTTGATCGAGAAGTACTTCATGAGGTACTTGATCGGGTCGGTACTCGCGTTGCGCACCACCTGCAGCGATGCGTTGTGCACGTGAGGGGCGTACTCGACGACGTTGCGGTCCCGCCTGTAGTTCCACCCCGAAGTGTTTTGGAACGACGTCAGGTGAGCGTGCCGTCCACTAGCGGACGTTCCGAGTTCGAAGGACCCCTGGGCGCGGATCTCCTGGACGTAGTCGGCAACTTCGTTGTGCTCCGCGACAACGGAGGCGATCTCGGCTTTCAGCGCCTGGAAGTGCTCCGACGCGAAGTACCGATTCTTGCGGATGTTCCTAATGATGGGGTTCGCCACCAGCACTGCAGCGAGCATGAACACCGTCAGCCAGCCGTCCCCCGTGCTGGCCGGGACGATGACGATCACTCCCACCAGCAAGAGAGCGAGGAGCGCACCGGGCATAGCGGTCCCTTCTACCCCAGGCTGCTCGCGGACACGAGCATCCGAACCAACCTCGTTTGTCAGTGGTGAGGCAATGCGCGTGCCTCACGCTCAGAGCCCCGTCGCCCCGAACCTACCCGGTGGCCGCGGCACGCAGGTTGATGATCCTGGATGACGTTCATGCCGGGGCTGAATCTGCCGCGCGTCCGGGGCCGGCAAGCCGTAGGCCATGGTGCCCCCGTCGACCTAGGCGGACTCGCCCTCTGCGACGTGGCGCCGAAGGATGTCCACGATGTCGGGGCGGTAGCGCTGCTTGACGCGGTGCCGCACGCCTCTCTGCATCTCCTCGATGAGCTTCTTGACCTTCACGGCCTCGTCGAACTCGCCGCCGGCACTGAAGAACGCGCGGAGCCAACTGTCGACGTCGAGCCGGAAGCCCTCCGCCGTGACGGCCTGGATGAGCTGGACGACAGCGTCTTTGCCGTTGCCTGATGCGAGCCCGTTGTACTGCTCCGCGACCATGCGCCTCGCCGCCTCGAGCTGGACAGGGTCCGGGGCGGGAGCCGCCTCGCCGGTGTGGAGATCCACCGCACCGAGCCCGTCGAGCATGGTGCGAACCTCTTCGGTAGGCGCCCACACGATCACGAAGAGGCGCGCAATCCGCCCGGCCCTAACGACCTCGCGTAGCCTCTCGCAGTCCTGCTCGCGATATGGGTGCAGAGCAACCAAGCACGCGACCACGGCCCCGCCAGGCCGGCGCAGCTCATCGAGGTCTGCGAACGTCACCACCTCGGGCCGACGTTTCTCCCCGAGCAGGTAGCGGACGAACTCACGATCCGCGCTGTGCGCGTCCCGATACTTCTCGAGATCGCTCGTGACCAAGAGAAGCGGCAGATCGCCAAGCCAGTCTCGGATCCGAGCGCTTTGAGGCACCATGGCGGTGCCGTGCTGGCCCCAGTCTTCGCGCACCATGTAGGCAAGTTCAGTCACGGGGCGAGTCTCTACGCGACCGCTGACATCGATCACTTCCGGGCCGGTGCAGACGCTCACGGCACTGCTCACTAGAACCGGCGCGGACGCGAGCCTCGACAAGAAGACCCGCCGCACGGGCGTCCGCCGTCGTCCGTCCACGTTCTTGACAGGCCGTCCACGTCCTGAGACAAGTCACTGACCACACGCTGACCAATGCCCGGCAAATCGGACACGGCCCCAACGCCGTCGCGGCGCCCATACCGCCCCTGACCTGCAACAACACCCCTGTGCGCCTGGGCAGATTCGAACTGCCGACACCCGCTTTAGGAGAGCGGTGCTCTATCCCCTGAGCTACAGGCGCGGTCGGCCAACCCTCGGCCGGATCCAGCGCGTACCAGCGTACCGGTGCCTCCAGGCGCCGAGGACGGCCCGCTCCGCTGCCCGCTCAGCCGCCCGCTGACCCGTCCGCAGCCTCCGTCTCCGGGAGCGGCAGCACGTCGACATAGACGCGCACCCGCCGCGCGCCCACCCCGGCACCCGCGGCACCCCGGACACCCCCGGCGCCCCCCGCGGCCTCCGCCTCCCGCCGAGCCTTCGCCGCGCGCATGTGCGTCACCACCATCTCCTCGAGCGCCTGCCCCAGCTCCTCGGCCTCGGCCGGGGTGAGGTCCGCCGTCGCGCGGGCGCTCGTGCCGATGTCGACCCACTCGGGGTCGGGGTCCGTCAGCTCGGCCCACCGCGTGAGCACGCGGATGCGCTCGGCGACCGCCCACCGCTTAGCCGCCGCCACGGCGTCGGCACCGCCCGGCGTCGCACGGACTGCGTCCCGGTCGATCGAGAACGGGACCGCGCGCCACCAGCGCTCCCGGCCGCCGGCGTGGGTCTGGTCGTCCTCCACGAACCCGTGCCGGTGCAGCTGGCGCAGGTGGTAGCTCGTCTGCCCCGTGCTCTCGCCGAGCGCCTGGGCGAGCTGCGTGGCCGTCGCCGGCCCGCGCTCCAGCAGCAGGTCCAGCATCGCCATCCGCAGGGGGTGCGTGAACGCCTTGAGCGCGTCCGCGCCGATGGCGGTCGCCGAGCCGCGCACGCGCGCGTCGGCGCCGCTGTTGACGTCATCCATGTGCAGAACTACCTTTGCAGAGTTTCCTTTGCATAGCTTCCTCTGCCTCAAGCCTACCCACGAAGGCGCCTCATGACCTCCGAACGCACCGCGACGCTCGACACCCCGGCACCCGCGGCCGCCACACCACCCACCGAGCCGCTCGGCCGGCGCTTCCGCGCCCTGCTCACCGCCGCCACGTTCACCAACCTGGCCGACGGCGTCGTGCAGGCGGGCGTGCCGCTGTACGCCGTGACGCTCACCCGCTCGCCCGGCCAGATCGCCCTCATCACCGCGGCCGCGTGGCTCCCGTGGCTGGTGCTCGGCGTCCCCGCGGGCGTGCTCGTGGACCGGCACGACCGCCGCACCGTGCAGCTCGTCGCCCTCGTCTCCCGGACGGCGCTGCTGCTGGGCGGCGCGGCGCTCGTCGTGGCCGACCTGCTGCCCGTCGCCGGGCTCGTCGCCGTCGAGCTGCTGTACGGCGTCACGGACGTGCTCGTGGACCTCGCGCAGGCCGCGCTCGTCCCCGGCGTCGTGCCCCGCTCGCGACTGCAGGCCGCCAACGGTCGCATGATGGCGGTGCAGCAGGTCGCGGGATCGTTCGTCGGGGCGCCCATCGGCGGGGTCGTGCTCGCCCTCGGCGCCGGCTGGCTGCTCGGCCTCCCGGCCGCCCTCGTGGTGCTCGCCGCCGTCGTCCTGCTGCGGGGCGTACCGGGCGCCACGACGACGCCCGGCGCCACGCCCGCCCCGCCCCGGCGCGCGCTCGCCGAGGTGCGCGAGGGTGTCGGCTTCCTGCTGCGCCAACCGGTCCTGCGCCCGCTCCTGGTCAGCGGGAGCCTGGCGAACATGTGCTTCACCGGCTACACCGCCGTCCTCGTGCTCTGGGTGGTCGGCGAGGGGTCCGCCGTCGGGATGGCGCCCGCCCAGTACCCGCTGCTCAGCACCGCACTCGCGGCGGGCGGCGTCATCGGGGCACTCACGGTCGAGCGGCTCGTGCGCCGCGCGGGCGAGGTGCGCCTGATGCTCGGGTCCTGGGCGGCGATGTCGCTGCTGCTGGTCGTGCCCGTCGTCGCGCCGCACCCGGTCGCCATAGGCGTCGCCTTCGTCCTGCTCGGGCTCACCAACACGGTCGGCAACGTGCTGTCGCAGTCCATGCGGCAGCGGCTGGTGCCGGCGCGGATGCTCGGCCGGGTGGACGGCGCCGGCCGAGCCGTCGCGTTCGGGCTCATGCCGCTCGGCGCCGTGCTCGCCGGCGCGACCGCCGAGGCCATCGGGCTCGCGCCCGTGCTGGTGGGCGCGGCGGTGCTCGCCCTGGGCG
>JAEWYD010000019.1 GCA_023462275.1 Actinomycetes bacterium | reverse complement strand
GGTGTGCGCCGCGTGCCGCCCGCCCGGCGCCGCTGCCCCCGCACCGGAGACCTTCGTGCTGCTGGCGGCGCTGCTGAGCGGCGACTGGCCGACGGCGGACGCCAGTGGCGAGCGCCACCGGCGCGAGGCGAGCGGGCTCGTCGCGGCGTTCCTGCAGTTCCACCTCGAGCGCGGGCTGCGGTCGCTGCGCCTCGTGGAGCGTGCGTGATGGTGCGGCCCTCCCACCAGGTCGTCGCGCCGCCCCCGCATCCCTCGGGCGCGCTGCCGCCCGCCATCCCGCCGGAGCTGGTGCCCCGGCACGTGGCGATCGTCATGGACGGGAACGGGCGCTGGGCCAACGAGCGCGGGCTGCCGCGGACGGCCGGCCACGCAGCCGGCGAGGCTGCCCTGCTCGACGTCGTCGCCGGCGCCATCGACATCGGCGTGACCCACGTGTCCGCCTACGCCTTCTCGACGGAGAACTGGAAGCGCTCGCCGGACGAGGTCCGGTTTCTGATGGGCTTCAACCGCGACGTCCTTCGCCGGCAGCGCGACACGATGCACGCCTGGGGGGTGCGTGTGCGCTGGGCCGGTCGACGCCCGCGGCTGTGGCGCTCGGTGATCGCCGAGCTGGAGACGGCCGAGGAGCTCACGCGGCACAACTCGGTATGCACCCTGACCATGTGCGTGAACTACGGGGGCCGCGCGGAGGTCGCAGACGCGGCCAGGGCGATCGCGCGCGAGGTGGCGGCCGGCCGGGTCGACCCGGAGCGCGTCGACGAGCGGATGGTCGCGCGGTACCTCGACGAGCCCGAGCTGCCGGACGTCGACCTGTTCCTGCGGACCTCCGGCGAGCAGCGCACGAGCAACTTCATGATCTGGCAGGCCGCCTACGCCGAGCTGGTCTTCCTCGACGAGTACTGGCCGGACGTGGACCGCCGGCACCTGTGGCGGGCCGTCGAGACGTACGCGCGCCGCGACCGGCGCTACGGCGGTGCGATCGACCGCGCGTCGGAGGCTTGACCCGGTTCGGGAACCTCGGGCGTGGGTGGCAGCCACTAGCGTCGGGCCCATGATGCGCATCGAGATGGTGACGATCGACTGCCGCGACCCTCGCGCGCTGGCCGAGTGGTGGGCCCGCCAGCTGGGCGGTCGTGTGGTGGAGGGGTTCGAGGGCGACGAGTACCTCGTCGTCGCGGCGGATCACGGGCCGCGGCTGGGCTTCCAGCGGGTCGGTGAGCCCACCCCGGGCAAGAACCGCGTCCACCTCGACCTGACAGCTCCCGATCGCGAGCTCGAGGTGGAGCGCCTGCTCGCCGAAGGGGCACTCGCGGTGGCGCGCCACGAGGAGTCGGGCTTCGCGTGGGTGGTCCTGTCCGACCCGGAGGGCAATCAGTTCTGCGTCTCGCAGGCGCACTGACCCCCGGGGCGCCACGGTCGCGGTGACCCGCCGCGCGTCGCCGCGCGCGGCTACCGGACCGTCAGGCGGTCGCCGCGCCGGACCACGCCCGGGACGACGACCTCCGCCATGAGGCCGAGCACAGCGCCACGGTGCGCGAGCGACCTCAGCACCCGCGAGTCCTCGGCGATGCCCGGCTGTGCGGCGTTGACCATGACGCAGCGCGGCATCGGTGCGGTGAGACGCAGGACCACCGTGCCGACGCTCATGGTCCGGCCCGGCCAGTCGTCCTCCGGCCACGCTGCCCTGTCGCTCGGGGCGTCATCCAGGTCGACCAGCAGGTTGGCCCGGAACCGACGCGGGTCGAGCGGCTCCCCGACCCGCTCTGCGAGTGCCCGGACGGACGCCGTTGTGAGCACGTGGACCGGCGCGTCGTCGTGATGGGGCACCGCGCCCTCGGCGGCGAGTCGCAGGGGCTGGCCGCACGCCTCGCTCATCGCAGCCGAGGCCTGCGGGGTGTCCGCGCGCCAGCGGCGCCCGTCCGGGCCGACGACGACGGGCACGTCCTCGACCATGGTCGCCGTCCAGTGCAGGAGACCATCGACCGGGCGGAAGCGGCGGGTGCGCTTGCCGGACCCGATGAACCCGTCCTCGGTGTACGTCGCCCAGCCACGGTCGTGCTCGAGCCCGCGGGCGTCGATGCGGGCCCGCGTGAGCTCCTCACCGCCGAGCGACTTCACGGGGTAGCGGGTGAGCGCGCGCAGGTGTCCGGACGTCACCCCAGGAGGCTAGTGGGACCGTCGGCCCGGTCGGCGAGGGCGCTGATCGCATCGGCCTGCTCGCGCCTGCGGCGGATCCGCACGGAGATCAGCACGACCACGAGCCCGGCCGCGAGGAAGGCGGACGCGAGCAGCCAGGGCGAGCGCTCGGAGAGGTCCCGGGCGCCGGCCAGGGCGGCGAGTCCACCGCCGCCCCACAACGCCGCCCAGGCGAGGCAGCCGGGCAGCGACCAGAGCGTGAAGCGGAGCCAGCCGACGCGGAGCACGCCGACGGCCAGGAACACGGCGGACTGGAAGCCGACGGTGAGGAACGCCGCCGGGACGATCGGCATGCCCCAGCGCTCGACGGTGCCCGTGGCCCGGCGCACCCGGGGCGACTCGGCGCGTGCCCGCCACCGCGACTGCTCCGCGCCCGCGGCGACGCCGCGCCCGACCCAGAAGATGGCCTGCGACCGCGCGACCGCACCGAAGAGGAAGAACAGGTAGACCGCGCGCAGCGGCCAGCCCGACATCTCGTCCGGCATCAGGTCCCGCCCGCCTCCGCCGCGCACGACGTGCAGATGCCCGAGAGCTCCATGGTGTGCTCGACGTCGCTGAACCCGTGGGCGGCGCCGACGCGGGCGGCCCACGCCTCGACGTCGGGCCCGTCCAGCTCCACGGCGCGCCCGCACGTCCGGCACACCAGGTGGTGGTGGTGCGTGCGGCGCGCACAGCGGCGGTACACGGCCTCGCCGTCGGCCCTGCGCAGGACGTCGACCTCCCCGCCGTCAGCCAGGGACTGCAAGGTCCGGTACACGGTCGCCAGGCCGATCTCCTGGCCGCGGTCGCGCAGGAGCTCGTGGAGCTCCTGCGCGCTGCGGAAGTCGGCGACCGCCCCGAGGGCATCGGCCACGGCGGAGCGTTGCCGGGTCATGCGCTGCATCAGTGGTCCACCTCCATCAGTGGTCCACCTCGGCCAGCTCGACGTCGTCGGGCATGTCGGGGTGCGGGTCACGCCACGCCGGGGCGCGGCGCGCGCGCGACCGCGCGACGAGCGGCCGTGCGGCTGCGGCCAGCGCGTAGACGGCGATCGCGAGCACGACGATCGTGGCGCCGGGGGAGGCGTCGCGGAAGTACGTGATCGTGAGGCCCGCGACGCACACGACGACGCCGATCGTCATCGCGACCGTCATCGTGCGGCGGAAGGACGAGGCCACCAGCTCCGCGGCGGCCACGGGGACGATCATGAGGGCGCTGACGAGCAGGACGCCCACCACGCGCATGGAGATGGTCACGGTCAGCGCCGCGACGACCGCGATCGTCACGTTCAGCGCGCGGACTGGCAGCCCCGCGGCCTTGGCCGACTCCTCGTCGTGGCACACGGCGAAGAGCGCCGTCCGTAGCCCCAGCCCCACGGTGAGGACGAGCACCGCCAGCGCGACGGTGAGGATGAGGTCCTGCGTCGAGACGGTGGCGATCGACCCGAACAGGTAGCCGACGAGGTTGGCGTTGCTGCCGCCCGCCAGCGACATGATGAGCACGCCGCCGGCGATGCCGCCGTAGAAGAGCAGCGCGAGCGCGACGTCGCCGCTGGTGCGCCCGTGCGCCCGCACGACCTCGATGGCCACGGCGCCGAGCACCGACGCCAGCACCGCGCCCGGGATGGCGAGCGCGTCGTGCGGCACGAGGCCGGCCAGGTTGCCGACGAGCCAGCCGAGGGCGACGCCCGTGAGGGCGACGTGCCCGATGCCGTCGCCGAGGAGCGCCAGGCGGCGCTGGACCAGGAACGTGCCGATGACGGGGGCGGCCAGGCCGACCAGGAGCGCGACGACCAGCGCGCGCTGCATCAGCGGGTCGGTGAGCATGTCGGCGACGGCGTTCATGCCCCCCACCTCACCGTCGGCGTCACGCCGTCGGGCTCGTCGACGCCTGCGTCGTCGTGCGGGTGCAGGTGGACGTGCGTGGTGCCCGCGTGGTCGGTGCGCGGTGTGGGTGGCGCGCCGTCGTGCACGATCGCGCCGTGCCGCAGGACCACGGCCCGTTGGATGAGCGGGGCGAGCGCGCCCAGCTCGTGCAGGACCACGAGGATCGTCGTGCCCGCCGCCGCCAGCCCCGCCAGCGCCGTCGCGAAGGTCTCCTGCGAGGGCAGGTCGACGCCGGCCACCGGCTCGTCGAGGAGCAGCAGGTCGGGGCGCCGCACGAGCGCCCGGGCGATGAGCACGCGCTGCTGCTGGCCGCCCGAGAGCGTGCGGACGACCGTGCGGGCCTCGCCCGCCAGTCCCACCACGTCGAGGGCCTCCAGCGCCCGGCGCCGGGCGTCGCGCGGCGGCCGGAGGTGCCGGCCGTAGAGGGTCCCGGACGTCACGACCTCCAGGGCGGTCGCGGGGACGCCCGTCCCGGCGGTGGCCCGCTGCGGAACGTAGCCGACCCGGTACCACGGCACCGTCGGCCCCAGCGGAGCGCCGAGGAGCCGGACGTCGCCGGCCTGGTGCGGGATGACCCCGACCATCGCCCGCATCAGCGTGGACTTGCCCGAGCCGTTCGTGCCGAGCAGGGCGACGACCTGCCCGGACGGGACGGTGAGGCTGACCTCGCGGACGATCGGCGGTCCGCCCAGGCTCACGGAGAGGCCGGTGACGGCGATGACGTCGTCGCTCACGAGCACTCCAGCCCGGTGCGCAGCGCGGTGAGGTTCGCGGACATGACCTCACGGTAGTCGGGGCCCCCGGAGTGGGCGTCGAGCGGGTCCAGCTCCCCGACGTGCACGCCGAGGTCGGCCGCGAGGGCGTCCGCCACGGCCGGGTCGGCCAGCGGCTCGGTGAAGACGCCCGTCACACCGAGCCGGTCGATGGTCTCGCGCACCTCGCGGATCCGGGCGGGGGAGGGCTCGGCCTCGGGGTCGATGCCGGACACGCTGACCTGCTCGAGGCCGTACCGCTCCGTGAGGTACCCGAACGCCGCGTGCGAGGTCACGACGACGTCGGAGGAGCAGCTCGCCAGGCCGGTCGCGAACTCCTCGTCGAGTGCCGTCAGGTCGGCGGCGAAGGCGTCGGCGCGCGCGGCGTAGTCGTCGGCGTGGTCGGGGTCGGCCTCGGCCAGCAGGTCGGCGATCGCCGAGCCGACGGCGGCGAGCCGCGTCGGGTCGAGCCAGAAGTGCGGGTCGAGCCGGGCGCCGTGGTCGGTGCCGGCGTCCTCGCCGTCGTGCTCGTCCACGGCCCCGGCGGGCAGCGGGTGCAGGTCGGCGGCCGCGGCGACGTCGAGCGCGTGCTCGGGGGCGCGCTCCACGACGGCGTCGTCCACCGACGGCTGGAAGTGCGAGAGGTAGACGACGGCGTCGGCGTCGGAGAACACGCGCAGCTGCCGCGGGGAGAGCTCGATCTCGTGCGGGTCGACGCCCGCGGGCGTCGCGCTCGTGACGTCGACCAGGTCGCCGCCGATCTGCTCGACGGCGTACTGCAGCGGGTAGATCGACACGACCACGTGGACGCGTCCATCGTCGGCCGCCGTGGCCCCGCAGCCCGTGAGGCCCAGGGCGGCGAGGGGGAGGGCGGCGAGGGCGACACGTCTGATGAACATGAGGATCATTCTCATTAAGCCGGTACGGCGCTGTCAACCCGCGACGCGGCCGGGGTCCGGTCCGCACCGGTAGCCTTGGCGGTCGGCGCGCAGGACGCGCCGACAACCCAACCCGCCCGCGCGAGCCACGTGCGGGCCGACCAGTGGAGTGATCCGTGGCAGAGTCCCGCCTCGACAAAGTCATCAGCCTCGCGAAGCGCCGGGGCTTCGTGTTCCCCTCCGGCGAGATCTACGGTGGCACGCGGTCGGCCTGGGACTACGGGCCCCTGGGCGTGGAGCTGAAGGAGAACATCAAGCGCCAGTGGTGGCGCGCGATGGTGACGAGCCGGGACGACATCGTGGGCCTGGACTCCTCCGTCATCCTGCCGCGGCAGGTCTGGGTGGCCTCCGGTCACGTCGGCGTCTTCACCGACCCGCTCACCGAGTGCCTCTCGTGCCACAAGCGGTTCCGCGAGGACCAGATGATCGAGGAGTTCACGGAGCGCAAGGGTCGCGAGCCCGAGGGCGGCCTCGCCGAGGTCGCGTGCCCCAACTGCGGCACCCGCGGCAAGTGGACCGAGCCCCGCGACTTCAACATGATGCTGAAGACCTACCTCGGCCCGGTCGAGGACGAGTCCGGGCTGCACTACCTGCGGCCCGAGACGGCCCAGGGCATCTTCGTGAACTTCAAGAACGTCTACACCGCGGCCCGGATGCGCCCGCCGTTCGGCATCGGCCAGATCGGCAAGTCGTTCCGCAACGAGATCACGCCCGGCAACTTCATCTTCCGCACCCGTGAGTTCGAGCAGATGGAGATGGAGTTCTTCGTCGAGCCCGGCACGGACGAGGAGTGGCACCAGCGCTGGATCGACACGCGCACCGACTGGTACGTCGACCTCGGCCTCTCCCGCGAGAACCTCCGGCACTACGAGCACCCGAAGGAGAAGCTGTCCCACTACTCCAAGCGCACCGTCGACATCGAGTACCGGTTCGGGTTCCAGGGCAGCGAGTGGGGCGAGCTCGAGGGCATCGCCAACCGCACCGACTTCGACCTCGGGACGCACTCGGAGCACTCCGGCCAGGACCTCTCGTTCTTCGACCAGGCCAAGAACGAGCGCTACGTGCCCTACGTCATCGAGCCGGCGGCCGGCCTGACGCGGTCGCTGATGGCGTTCCTCGTCGAGGCCTACGGCGAGGACGAGGCGCCCAACACCAAGGGCGGCGTCGACGTCCGCACGGTGCTGCGCCTGGACCCGCGCCTCGCCCCTGTCAAGGCCGCGGTGCTGCCGCTGTCCCGGCACGAGAACCTCTCGCCCGTGGCGCGCAACCTCGCCGCCGACCTGCGCAAGGTGTGGAACGTCGAGTTCGACGACGCCGGCGCCATCGGTCGCCGGTACCGCCGCCAGGACGAGGTGGGCACGCCGTACTGCATCACCGTGGACTTCGACTCGCTCGAGGACCAGGCCGTCACCATCCGCGAGCGGGACGCCATGACGCAGGAGCGGGTCGGGATCTCGCAGGTGCGCAGCTACCTCGCGGAGCGCCTGATCGGCTGCTGAGCGGGCTGACCGAACGACGGAGGGCCGGGGGCGTCGCGCTCCCGGCCCTCCTGTCGTCCGTGCGGCCGCAGCCACGCGTCGTCAGGGCGTGGCGTCGGTCACCTCGGCGCCGTCGAGGGTCCAGAGCGTGACGGCGCCATAGGCATCGGTGACCTCGATCCGCACCGACGGCCAGCCCGCGGGCTGCAGCCCCTCGTCGGTGACGAGGGCGAAGAAGAGGTCGGCGTCGGCACCCAGCGCGCGGAACGTCGGCATCGGGTACCGCTCCGTCCCGGTCGAGCGCTCGACGAGGAGCGCCGCCTGCCGCGCGTCCGGTGGCAGCACACCCAGCAGCGCCGCCCAGTGGTCCTGGACGACCGCCCCAGGGATCGGGTCGCCGTTCCCGTCGGCCTGCCACTGGGTCAGGTCGAAGGCGACGTCGGAGATCGTGTCGGCGCCCGAATAGGTCTCGAGCCAGACGTAGGTGGCACCGCTCGCCTCCTCACTCGCCCGGACGACGTACGACGACGGGGGGGCGTCCGGGGAGAGCCCGTTGACCGCGATCGGCGGTCGTGGCGCGAGCACCCCGGTGTCGACGCCCGGACCCTGCGGCGTGTCGACCGCGTGCGATGCGGCCGCCACCTCGACCGTCAGCGAGTCTCCGTCGGCGGCGTCGGCGGGCACGAGGGGCCGGAAGGAGAGGGGAGTCGTCGACGTCGCGGAGGTGCCGGCGTGCGGGCTGCTCGCGACGGAGAACGCTGCGTCGGGCCAGTCGCCCCCGGCGGGCCGGCCGCTGAAGAGAACCACGTACGCCGTCGCCCCGCCCGGGACGGCGAACGTCGGCACGTCGATGGCCCGCTGCCGCCCGCCCGCAAGCACGACGGTGAGGGTCACCGTGTCAGCCGGGCTCACGAGCCCCAGCACGGTCATGGTGCCGTCGTCGTCGGTGATCGTCTGGCTGCTCCCCGTGCCCGGGGTGCCGAGCGCGACGAGCGCGTCCCCGAGGACCCCGCTCTCGGGGTCGTAGCGCCGCAGGGCGACGTCGCTCCCCTCGTCGCTGATGCCGAGGTGCCAGCGTTCGCTGCGAGGCGCGAGCACCCCGAGGTCGAGCGCAGGGCCCTCCGACGTGTCCACCGTCGTCGGGTGCGCCACGATCGTGGCCGTGAGGCCGGGTACCAGCTCGACGGACTCCGTCCCGGCGGGCCGTGCCTGGTGCTGGTTCAGTGTCGGGACGAGGGCCGCGCCGGTGATCACGACCGCGGCCACGGCGCTCAGCCGGAGCTGGGCGCGACGGCGGCGGTGCCGGCCGGCCGCGAGGACCGCGGTCGGGTCGAGGGACATCGCGGGCGCCTCGCGGTCCGCGCGTGCGGTGAGCTCGCGGACGACGGCGTCGTCGGTCATGGTCATCGGAGGTCTCCCTCGACGTCGGAGGCGGTCGCGAGGACGGTGCGCAGCTGGGCGAGGGCGCGCGAGGCGGTGGACTTGACGGTGCCGACGCTCACGCCCAGGTCCTCGGCGACCTCCGCCTCCGGCAGCCCGACGAGGTGGCGCAGGACGACGACGCGGCGTTGGCGCGGCGTCAGCGTCGCCAGGGCGCGGACGAGCTGGTCGCGGTCGGCGTGGTGGGCGGCAGCGTCGGGCGAGCCGGGTCCGGCGAGGGGAGCGGCGTCGTCGGCCACGGCGTCCACGAGCACCTCCCGCCGCCGACGGCGCCACGTGTCGATGCGCAGGTTGACCAGCACGCGCCGGGCGTACGCGAGCGGGTCGCCGCCGCGCACCCGAGCCCATGCCGTGTACGTCCGGACGAGCGCCGCCTGGGCGAGCTCCTCCGCGCGGTGGGCGTCGCCGCACAGCAGCCACGCGGTCCGCAGCAGGTCCGCCTGGTGGGCCGCCACGAACGCGGTGAACTCCGCGTCGCGGTCCGCCTGCCGGTCGCCCGGACGCGCACCGAGCAGCACCACCGGGTCGTCGGTCGGCGCCGCGGCGTCACCGCGGGCGGGCACCGGGTCGGGTGCCGTCTCGGCCATCGTCGTCACACCCAGTTCGACGCAGCGACGGGGGCGAAGGTTGCGTCCCTCAGCCGGCCGTCGGGACGAGCCCGCCCGCCAGCCAGTCCAGTGCCTCCGCCGCGGACCAGCCCTCCGGGTAGAGCTCGGCGAGCCGGCGGGCTCCGTCCAGGTCCGAGCCGAGCGTGACCAGGGGCTCCTCGACGTTGCCGTCCGGTCGCGTCTGGCCCAGGCCGATCGCCGCGGTCAGCGAGTTGCACAGGCACCCGCGGCCGACGGCGTCCTCGGTCGACCCACCCTTGCGCTCGTACGGCGTCACGGGCTCGGCCGGGCAGCGGTAGCCCAGGGCGCCGTTGGGCCGCACGTACGGCTTGCGCAGGAAGCCGACGTCGCACAGGCGGGGCCGGTCGCGAAACACCGCCGGATCGGACAGCGTGCCGGGGATGTCCGCGACCTTGAACGGGAAGCCGGTGGGGGAGACCAGCGGGTCGGTGCGCACGTGCAGGGTGCCGTTGCGGAGCCGATCGAGCACGGCGGTGCGCAGCTCGGGGAGCAGACCGGACTCGCGCGCGACCGCGAAGATCGTGCCGACCTGGACGCCGACGGCGCCGGTCGCGCGGGCGTGGGCGAGCGCCTCCGGGGTCCCCTGGGCGCCGGCCACCCAGAAGGGCAGCCCGAGCGCCGCCACCTTCGCCAGGTCGGCGTCGTCGCGCGGGCCGAACACGGGCTCGCCCTCGGCGTCGAACGTGGGCCGACCGCGGGGCGGCGCGTTGTGCCCGCCGGCGAGGTGGCCCTCGACGACGAAGCCGTCGGGCCGGATCGCCTCGTCGCGTGCCAGGTAGCCCGCCAGGACGTCAGCTGAGACGATGGCCAGGAACGCCGGCCGGTCGAGCGCCGGCAGCCGCCTGCCGAGGAGTGCCACGGGGTCCAGCTCGACGCCGTACGTGCCGGCCGGGGCGCCGTCGACGTCGATCGGCAGGCGGACGCGGTGGTGCTGGGCGAGCTCATCGACGAGGTGCGGCAGCTCCCGCGGGATGCCCGCGCCCATCAGGACGACGTCCACGCCGGCGAGGATCGCGCCGTAGAGCGCGGCCGGCGTCGCCATCTGAGCCTTCTCGAGGTAGTTGACCCCGACGACGCCGGGGTGCCCGGCCTTGGCGAGCCAGACCTCGACGAAGTTGCCGAGGACGGCGAGCTGCTGGCTCAGGCGGGTCTGCTCGACGGCGAGCCGGGCGACCGCGGCGTACGCCTCGCCGGGCCGCCGGCCACCAGGGATGTAGTACTTCTCGAGGACCTCGTCGGCGAAGCCGGGCACGGGGAAGGCGTTGATCGCCCGCCGCACGGAGCCGTCGCGGTCGCCGTCCTGCAGGCGTCGCGCGAGGGTCAGGTCGAGCGCGGTGCCGGACACGACGCCCAGCTGTCCGGCGCGGGCGACCGCCGAGGCGAGGCGCCACGACGACACGCCCACGCCCATGCCGCCCTGGATGATCGGGGGGAGGTGCCGGGCATCGGGTCGGGCGGTGGTGGACGTCGGTGTCGCGGTCACGTGGCTGCCCCTCTCGTGGCTACGGTCCCGTAACCTACAGCAGCGTAGGTTGCCCGCCGGACGCGGCGCATGGGCCCTTGGGCCGACGGTCCCGGCGCGGTGCCCGGCCGGCCCTGTTCACTGGGCGCATGAGCAGCGTCGCCCGTCGTACCGTCCTCGCCGTCGCGGCCGTCGCGGCCGTCGGCGCCGCCGTGGCCGGCTACCGGGCGGGTCGCCGCCTGCAGCTGCGCTACGGCACCGCCCCGGAGGAGGAGCACGCCGTCCTGCCGGGGGACGACCTGGTCCCGGACGCCGACCTCGTCGCGACGCGGGCGATCACCATCGACGCGCCGCCGACGGCGGTGTGGCCCTGGGTGGCGCAGATCGGACAGGGCCGCGGGGGCTTCTACAGCTACGACGACCTGGAGAACCTCGCCGGCTGCCAGATCCACAGCGCCGACCGCGTGGTCGAGGAGTGGCAGGACGTCGCGGTCGGCGACGAGGTCCACCTGCACCCGGACTTCGCGCTGCCCGTGGCCGTCGCCGAGCCGGGCGAGGCGCTCGTGCTGCACGGCGCAGGCCCGGTCGACGACGAGGGTCCCGTGCCCTTCGACTTCGTCTGGGCGTTCGTGCTGCGGCCGCTTCCGGGGCACCGGACGCGCCTCATCGTGCGGGAACGCTACGGCTACCGGCTCGACTGGGCGGCTGCGCTCGTCGAGCCGGTCTCGTGGCTCAGCTTCGTGATGACCGAGCGCATGCTGCGCGGCATCCGCGACCGGGCGCAGGCTGCCGCGGGGACGCCGTCCTGAGGGTCGGCGCCCGGCCTGGGAGAATCGGCGGGTGACGCCCGTCCTGCCGCCCCTGCGCATCGGCCCCCTCACCGTCGACACCCCCGTGGTGCTCGCGCCGATGGCGGGCGTGACCAACCGCGCCTTCCGGCGGCTGTGCCGCGAGCACGGCGCCGGCCTCTACGTCGCGGAGATGGTGACGTCCCGCGCCCTGGTGGAGCGCACGCCGGAGTCGCTGCGCATCATCCGGCACGACGCGGACGAGCGGCCGCGCTCGGTGCAGGTGTACGGCGTCGACCCGGCCACGGTCGGTGCCGCGGTGCGCATGGTGGCCGAGGAGGACCGCGCCGACCACGTCGACCTGAACTTCGGCTGCCCGGTGCCCAAGGTCACGCGGCGCGGCGGTGGGGCCGTCCTGCCCTGGAAGCGGGACCTGTTCACGGCGATCGTCCGGGCCGCCGTCGACGCCGCAGCGCCCTTCGGGGTGCCGGTCACCGTGAAGATGCGCAAGGGCGTGGACGACGAGCACCTGACCTACCTGGAGGCCGGCCGCATCGCGGAGGACGCCGGAGTCGCCGCGGTCGCCCTGCACGCCCGCACGGCCGCCGACTACTACTCCGGCACGGCCGACTGGCCCGCCATCGCCCGGCTCAAGGAGACGGTCACCAGCATCCCCGTGCTCGGCAACGGCGACATCTGGTCCGCGGAGGACGCGCTGGCCATGGTGGCCGAGACGGGCTGCGACGGCGTGGTGGTGGGCCGGGGCTGCCAGGGCCGGCCATGGCTCTTCGCCGACCTCGCCGCGGCGTTCCACGGGTCCGACGCGCGGGTGCGGCCGGGCCTGGCGGACGTGGCGGCCGTCGTCCGCCGGCATGCGGTCCTCATGGTCGACGAGTTCGAGGACGAGCTGAAGGCGCTGCGCGAGATGCGCAAGCACATGGCCTGGTACCTCAAGGGCTACGTCGTGGGCGGGGAGCTGCGGCGCGCCCTCGGGCTGGTGGAGACCCTCGCGCAGCTCGACGAGCTGCTCGGCCGTCTCGACCTCGCCCAGCCCTACCCGGGCGTCGCCGCCGAGGGCCAGCGCGGTCGGGCGGGCTCGCCGAAGCGGCCGTCCCTGCCCGACGGCTGGCTCGACTCGCGCGAGCTGGACGACCGGTTCCGCGCGGCCCTGCGGGAGGCGGAGCTCAGCGTCTCGGGCGGCTGAGGCGGGCGTCGTCGGGATGGTGGGGGCGGTCGGCAGCTACCGTCGGGTCATGGTCGGTGGCGGGGACGACGATCCGCTCGTCGTCGAGCTCGTCGAGCTCGTCGAGGACGACGGGACGTCTGCCGGCGCGTCCGGCGGGCCGACAG
>JAEWYD010000018.1 GCA_023462275.1 Actinomycetes bacterium | reverse complement strand
CGCCGTCACCTGGGCCGAGTGGACCGCGGCGCTGGCGGGCGACGACACCGACGTGCTCGTCCTGCTGCCGCACACGGACGTGGCCCATGCGACGCTCGAGATCTCCCGCGCGACGCTGCCGCGCGGCCGCATCGAGGCCCGGTACGTCACAGGGGGCCGGGCGGTGCGGCCCGTCGTCCTGCTCCTCGGCTGTGACACGGCCGGCTGCGGCGACGACCCGGCCGGCTTCGCGACGCGGTTCCTGGCCCGCGACGCCGCGGTGGTGGTCTCGAGCCTCACGATGCTCCGGGCCGGGCACGCCGCGGCGCTGGCCGAGCGCCTCGCCCGCGTGCTGCGCACGGCGGCGGCGGACCGGCGCCGCACCCCTGTCGGCGACCTGGTGACGGCATTCCGGCGCGACGCCGTGGCCGACGGCCTGCTCGCGGCGCTGGCCGTGACCGCGTACGGCGACGCCGACTGGACGCTCTAGGTGTGGTGGCCGCTGGGCCGAGCGGGAGAGAGGGAGGGCCGTGTTCACCGTCGAGATGCTGCCCGCGCAGCGGGGCGACTGCCTGTGGCTGACCTGGGGGGAGGGCGCGGCCCTGCACCACGCGCTCGTCGACGCCGGCCCGCAGGAGACGATCGGCACGCTGGTGCCGGAGCTCGAGCGGCGCATCGCGGCGCTGCCGGGCGAGCAGGACCGCCTGGAGCTCGTCGTGGTCACGCACGTGGACGCCGACCACGTGCAGGGCATGGTCGCGCTGCTGTCGGACCCGCGCCGCGTCCCGCTGGTCCGGGACGTCTGGTTCAACGGGTACCGCCACCTCGGTTCCGACCTGCTCGGCGGCCCGGACGGCGAACGCCTCACGGCGTCGCTCCTGGCGCACGAGGACCGGTGGAACCGCGCCTTCGGCGGCGGCCCCGTGGTCCTGCCCGACGCCGGTGACCCGCCGGTCGTGCACCTGGCGGGCGGGCTGACGCTCACCGTGATCGGCCCGCGGCCCGCCGCGCTGGCCAGGCTCGCACCCCAGTGGGCGGAGGCCTGCCGGAAGGCGGGGATCGTGCCCGGCCACGGTGCGCAGGTCGACCGGCCGTCGTGGCGGCGGGACGAGCTGCTCGGCTTCGACGTCGACGCGCTGGCCGCGGCGCCGTACCGCCGGGACACCAGCGTGCCCAACGCGGCGGGGATCTCACTGGTCGCCGAGTACGCCGGCCGGCGCGTGCTCCTGCTCGGCGACGCGCCCGCCGAGGAGGTCGTCGCCGGCCTGGACCGCCTCGGACCGGGCCCGCACCGGTTCGCGGCCGTCAAGATGGCGCACCACGGGTCGCGGCGCAACACGTCGCCGGCGCTGCTGGGGGTGGTGCGATCGCCCCTGTGGCTGGTCTCGACGGACGGCGCGGTCTTCGGGCACCCGGACGCCGAGGCGCTGGCGCGCGTCGTCACGACCCAGCGCCGGCCCACCCTCGTGCTCAACCACGTCACCGACCAGGCGCGGGACTGGGTGGACAGCGCCGGGGAGCGCTGGCGGGTGCGGCTGCCACGGCGGCGCCGCGACGGCTCCTACGGCTCAGGCGTGCGGGTGCGCGTGGCCTGACCGGCTGGGTCGACGGCCGGCGGCGGGTCGACCGATGGGTGCGGGTCGACCGACGGGGTCGGGTCGACCGACGGGGCCGGGTCAACCGACGGCGCTGGGTCCACCGACGGCGCCGGGTCCCCGTCAGGCGCGACGAGCGGCTCGAGCGCCTCGCCGAGCGCCGGCGCCAGCGTCCGGCTGTAGGTGGCGGTGAGGTGGTCGCCGTCGCGCGCCACGAGCACCCCGCCGATCACCGGGCTGCACTCCTCGCGCGGGCACACGTAGTCCGTGAGGTCGACGGCGTCCACGCCGGGCGCCTGCTGGACGGCCAGCCGCTGGACGGCCGCTGCCGAGGCGGCCACGGCGTCGTCCCGCGGCACGGCGCACGCCGCCAGGTCGCCAGTGTTGCTGGCGACGCACTCCGGCACGTCGAGCCCGAACGCCGGGGTGTCGATGAGAACCGCGACGTCGGAGCCGGCGCCCTCCAGCGCCGACCACACGTCGGCCGACCCCTCGGCCAGCCGCTGCTCGCTCGCCGACCGCGGCAGCGCGGCGCCGTCGGCCACCGCGCGGTAGTGGCCCGCTGAGCTGGTCACGACGAGGTCCGGCGGGTCGGCGAGCAGCGTCCGCGTGAGGTCGTCCACCCAGGCCGCGCACGAGTCGTAGGGCCGGTCGGCGTCGTCCAGCCACACCTCGGTCGCGTCGAACGGGCACGCCGACTTCGTGTACGTCTCCAGGCGCCAGCCGCGCTCCTCGGCCACCGCACGCAGGCCGGGCTGCCACTGGGCGGCGTGGGAGTCCCCGACGAGGGCGACCACCGTGTCGGAGTCCTCGTCGCCGTACACGCAGCTGACGACGTCGGCGCTCTCCTGGTCCTGGTGGCAGCCGTCACCGTAGACGTCGGGGTTGTCCAGCGCGGCGGCCACCGGGGCGGGGACCACCGTCGCCGCGGCGGTGGGCGCCCCCGCCGGGGACGTCTCCGGGGCGTCGCCGAGCGCGCCCGCGCCCATGTCGGCCGTGACCGGCGTCGGCTCCCAGCGCGGGGTCACGTGGCGCACCG